>JAVZPJ010000001.1:207972-234561 GCA_038881635.1 Sulfolobales archaeon
GTAGCCGTGGTTTACAACCTACCTACATGGAATAATGCGACATGCGGTCCTCTGAGACTGAGTGCAGAGGTTATTGCAGGCATATACCTTGGCAAGATAGTGTACTGGGATGATCCTAAAATTGTGGAGCTTCAGATTGATGAGTGTAAGAGATATCTGCCTCATAGAGAGATAATAGGAGTTCACAGAAGCGATGGGAGCGGTACAACAGCCTTATTCACAATGTTTCTGTCTAAGACAGTTCCCGAATGGAATTCAACAGTTGGCTACGGACTCACAGTGAACTGGCCAATAGATCAGTTGGGAAGAGGAGTGGGAGGTAAAGGTAGTGAAGGCGTCACAGCAATTATAATGCAAACACCATACTCTATAGGGTATGTAGAGCCTATATACGCCATAAGAGAGAACCTACCTATAGCAGCTATTAGAAATAAAGATGGAAACTTTGTTCTGCCTACGGAAGAAAACGTTCAGGAAGCTTTAAAGAGAGGAGCTAAAGATCTTCCTCCTCTAGATCAGGATCTAAGCCTTCTACCCCTATCATTTATCTATCAAGATGGTTCGAATACATATCCCATAGTAGGCACACCCTTTGTCATTATATCTCTCAACCAGTCGAATGTAAAACTACTAGCTTTGAAAGAATTCTTCAGGTGGGTTCTTACAGAAGGTCAGTCTACGCAGTATATACTCCCAGGCTATCTACCGTTGCCACAAGAGCTAACGGGTAAGATTTTGAATTACTTAGATCAATATATAAAATAAATGTGACCGATATATAGAGGGATTAATATTGAAAAATATAGATCCATTCAACTTTTTTTCTATAGGAAACATACTCATCATAATATTTCTCGGAGTAATTATATTGATCGTCTCATTATACTCCTATCCTATATTCCAAGAAGAAGGAATCAGATATGTAATAACATCAGCATGGGATCCTGTTAGGGAGGTCTACGGAATAGCATTTGCCATAGGAGGGACTCTAATAACAAGCTTCATAGCTATAATCCTAGCTATTTTACTGGCTATAGCATCTGCTGTATTCATAATAGAAATAGCACCTCTAAAGCTGAGACCTTTTCTAGACATCATTACAGATCTCGCTGCGACAATTCCTACAGTAATATATGGTCTGTGGGGAATACACTTCTTAGCTCCCTTCGTCAGAGACTATATAATGTCTCCCTTGATAAATCTCTTTCCAGGTATTACAAGCATTCTAGGATATTATGTTGGTTCAGGTGCATCACTCTTCACAGCATCAATCCTTCTAGCTATAATGATATACCCCTTCGCAACATCGATTATAAGAGAAGGATTGAGATCCATTCCTAACAGTATTAGAGAAGCTTTATACTCTCTAGGTCTTACCAAGTGGGAGGTTATAAAGCATGAACTTCTATACATAAGATCTTCTATAATTACCGGATCCTTAGTAGCCTTTGGCAGAGCTGTTGGCGAGACTGTCGCAGTAGCTATGGTTGTTGGAAATGCTTTTAATCCTCTCTTCTATATGATCTTTAAGCCGGGATATACTGTATCAAGTCTGATAGCTAATCAATTCCTAAGTGCTACAGGTCTTGCTGTATCAGCTCTATATGGTGCTGCTCTTGTAATCTTTCTCATAGGTCTTGTAGTGAATCTAGTGATCATATTATATCTGAGGAGGTTGAGATAACTATGGTAGACCTGAGAAAGCTTAAAAGCGATCTCATGATATCGTTCTTTATATCTCTCTTCTTGTTAGGTATAGCTCCTATATTTCATCTCATAGGAACTATATTTGCTAAGGGTTTTACAGTGATCATGAGAGATCCTATAGGTGTATTTATAAACATACCTCCTCTACCAGGAACAAATGATCTGGGTGGTATAGGACCGCAACTACTAGGCTCTCTCATACTAGTTGGACTAGCCTCCATAATAGGCATTCCAATCACTATCCTAGCTTCGGCATATAGTGTTGAAGGTATGAGCAGATTTCTAGGTCCTCTCACAAGTCTTATCTCTAAGCTTATGATAGAATTTCCCACAATAGTCGTAGGCTTATCAGTGTACGGTGCTATACTTCTGCTCGAAAGCTTTTTGAATGAGTTTATTAGGTTTATAGGGTGGAGCAGTTTTATTGAGATTCCGAAGTTTAGCGCTATATCTGGTGTTATAGCTTTAACGATAATAATTATACCATACACGTACGCCCAGATTGAGGAGGGTTTCAAATCTATTCCTCATAGTATTAGAGAAGCTGTGTACTCTCTAGGTGTGTCAAGGATCAGAGCTGTTATGATCTTGAGTGGTTATATAAAAGCTTTTATAGTATCTGGAGCTATGGTGGGTATTGCTAAGATCTTTGGTGAAACAGCTCCTCTTCTCTTCACAGCATTCGGTAATGACTTCTATCCAAGAGGATTTCCAGATGCTTTGGTGAATCCCATAGGAAGTCTAACACTATGGATCTTTAAAGCAGCTCTCTCACCATATGTTAACTGGATCGATCTTGCATGGGCTGCTGCAACGATTCTGATCCTAATAGTTCTTCTGATCTTTTTCATAAGCAGATATATAATGTACAGAGGTTGGTATAGATGAATGGAAATAGTAGAGATAATTACATAATCAGAGTAAAAGATCTCAATGTATGGTTAGGCGAGAAGCATATTCTAAAGAACATAAGCCTGGATATACCTAGAAATACTGTATTCACCATAATGGGTCCCTCAGGAAGTGGGAAGTCCACTCTCCTAAGAACCCTTAACAGAACCATAGATCTGATCCCTGGAGCGAAAGTTTCTGGAGAAATATATATTGAGGGAGTAGAGATAAATAACAGCAGAATCCCACCCGAGGTTGTGAGAAGAATGGTTGGCATGGTGTTCCAGATACCAAATCCTCTTCCCCACATGTCTATATATGACAACGTTGCTATAGGTCCTAAGTATAACAAGCTTGTGAGAAGCAAGAAAGAACTTGATGAACTGGTGAGATGGGCTCTTGAAAGAGCTTATCTATGGGATGAAGTTAAGGATAGACTAAGAGATCCTGCGAGCAAGCTCTCAGGAGGACAGCAACAGAGGCTATGCATAGCTAGAGCTCTTGCTATGAAGCCTAAGGTTCTTCTAATGGATGAACCTACATCAAATCTAGATCCGGTGGGTACTTCGAAAATAGAAGAACTGATAATAGATCTTAAGAAGATAGTTACAATAGTACTAGTAGCACACTCACCATTCCAAGCATCGAGAGTATCTGACTACATAGCATTCATATACGGAGGAGAGCTAATTGAAGTAGGCACAGCCTCAGAAATCTTCACCAGACCTAGGAATGCTCTTACCGAGAAGTATGTGACCGGGAGGATCGGGTGACAGGTTTGAAGCCTATAGATCTTGCCATAGAAAGAATTAGAGACAAGATCTCTGAGATGAGTGGATTAATAGAGCAAATAATAAATGAAATGAGTAAAGGATTTTACAGAGTAGAGGATATATCAGATCAGGTTAATAAGGTAAGATTACTAAGAACAGAGATCCACTCTCTAGTGACAGAGGCTATAGCAAGATATCAACCTGCGGCATCAGATCTTAGATATCTTCTTGCTAGTCTGGAAATATCATATGGGTTATTCAGATTCTCTAGATACGCTCTGGACATAGCATACATGATAAAAAGATTTAGAGAGGATACGAAAATGACATGTGAATTTACCATGTCTAGAGAGATCCTCCCACATGTTCTTGAAATGATGAAAGAAAGTATAGCTAGCTTTATAGAGAAAGATAGTAAGAAAGCTAATAGAGTTATAAGTCTTGACAGTCATGTTGATAAGATGTTCTCTGAAACTGTTGGAAGAGCATTCAGTACTGGAGAAAGATGTGCTCTACTAGATCTTGTGATAAGCATTTACTTGGAGAGGATAGCAGATCACTCTGTATATATAGCGTCTGAAACGCTTTTTATGATCTGAATTATATTACCACGATCGTTTCAGATCCTCGTTTCTGGAGAAGAAATAAACTGATAACAGATGATTCCAGCATTTCCTGGGCAGAATTGAGAAAAGAAAATACTTAAAAAACTTAATAATAGTTTGCTGTTAGATTCTTTCAACTGCTTTTGGCAACTTGTATCTCTATTACTGATACTCTAGCCTTCTTACCATCCTGCCTTGTTATCTCTTCACTGTCTATCTTTACAGATTCTATCCTAACCTTGTCTTTGAGGAATCTGTTTCTAAGTATCTCGACCGCGTCAACAGCTTTTGTTATGGCTCTTCCTCTAGCTTTTACAACTATTCTGTCAAAACCTTGATTTAATAATGTTAAGACTGCTAGTACGTAGTTCATTACAGGTTTTTTACCTACTAGCACTGTGTTGCTCGGTACTTGACTCATTCTGCTACTCCACCTGCGATTTAAGTATATCATATAAAGCCTTATATATTTTACAAGGATTCTAGAAGATATTTCTTGGATACAAACCTTTGGAAGTCTGAAATCTTTGGAGAGGAATCTATATATCAGCACTTAATAGGAGGGCCTTCCTCTAGACATATGTTGTATCTTTTTACAATCTCGCATATACTTCGAGCGGGAATTACGGCTCTCTTACCATCTTCTGTTTCTAATAATACTTGTGTTCCTTGAACACTGATCTTTGCCTTAATACATTTCTTCACATGTTCTTCCAATACTTCTATTCCTCACTATGAACCTCTCTAACTACACCTAACTTTCTGTATTTAGATGCCGAGGTACCCCATCTCTCTCTAAATTTCCTCGGTACCAAAGGTCTTACTCTTTTAACATCAGATCTTGGCATGTAATTAGTCTCCATGCCAGGTAGCCCGAATGTTCCATCTGGCATCTCAATGATCTTATCTGCCTCAATTAGTTTTATAAGTATTTTCCTCAAGCGATCTTCTCCTGCTAAACCGCTGAATGAGCTTCTCAGTTCTTTCCAAGAGAGAGGTCTTCCGGCGTCTGATATTTTCTTCAGAACCATCTTTATAAGTTTATCATCGTCTGGAGCTCTCATCACAATAAGATCTTCATCCTCGTACATTATCTCTAGGTTCTCATAGATCTCTTTATCACCTGCGCTTCTCTCACTCTTTTCTTCTGACATAACACTACCCATTAAACTTATATAACACCGGAGCTATAAATCTCCTCTTTCACTTTCAATGATTCTTGATTCTTCTAGGCTTAGAGATCTGGTCAGACCATCTCCTCCACTCTAATAATACAGTCTAGGATTCTGATTTAATATAAATCTTCTCGCAAAGATAGATTGTACGTCACTCCTCTTTATGATGCTTATAATCTTAGATTAGATATTGTGAATGGTACATAAGGATGCCTGGTGTGAGGGTTATAAGAGCTGAGGTGCCAGCTGGTAAGGCTACCATATCTCCTCAGTTAGGTCCTGCGATACAACAGCTAGGATTAGATCCTTCTAAAGTTATTGAGGATATAAATAAAGCTACAAAACCTTATGAAGGTTATAATGTTAAGGTTAGGGTGGTAGTGGATCTTGATACGCTTAAATATGACATCATAGTCGACCTACCTACTACAACAGAGCTTCTTCTAAAGGCTGCAAATATTTCAGAGCCTTCTGGAGATCCTAAAAATAAGAAGGTAGGTAATATACCTCTTGAAAGTATCATTAAGGTAGCTATATTTAAGAAGAGAGAGTTGAACGCAAAAAGTCTTAAAGCTGCCGTAAAAACAATACTTGGGACAGCGAGATCTATAGGACTTACAGTTAATAATAAAGATCCTAAGGAATTAATTAGGGAGTTAGATGAGGGTGTATATGATAGCATACTTAAAAGTTATGAAGATAAGTGGTTTAGTAGTTGAGGATGATCAGAAATGATCGAGAAAGAAGTACTTATCAAGAGCATTACCGAAGCTCTACAAATTGGTGCAGGAAGAAAATTTAAACAAGGAGTTGATCTGCAGATAATATTCAGAGGATTAGATCCGAAGTCTCCTGAGGCTAGGTTTAGAGATGCAGTCTTCCTTCCCAAAGGCCTTGGTAAGAAGCCTAAGATATGTGTTGTAGCAGAGGGAGACATGGCTTTGAAGGCTAGAGAAATAGCTGACATGCTTTTCATGAGAGAAGATCTTCAGAATCTCGATAAGAAGAAAACAAAAAAGATCGCATCAGAGTGTGATTGGATTCTCGTGAGAACAGATCTTATGAGTCTAGTTGGCAGGATCCTAGGACCAGCTCTAGGACCTAGAGGCAAGGCTCCTATTCCGGTGCCTGCTAACGCCGATATAGCATCTATGATAAATTACTATAGATCTGCCACAAGGCTTAGGAATAAGGAGCAGCTTTTTGTATCATGTAGGGTGGGGTCTGAAGATATGAGCCCTGAAGATATTGCAGAAAACATCATCGCGGTTTTAAACTATGTTGAGAACAAGATAAAACAACCTCTAGATCAAGTCGTAGAATATATGGTAATAAAAACTACTATGGGACCTCCTGTGAGGGTGAGTATGAGATGAGAGGAAGAGTAGAAAGACTCTATAGGAGAGAGTTAAAGAATCTTCAAAAACTTGAGAAGATATCGCATGAGAAAAGATTTAAACCCGAGAAGCAGAAGATGTTAGCAGAAGCAGAACAGCTTTTGAAAGATTCCAAGTCTATCATTCTCCTAGATATTGTGGGTTTCAAGAGTAGAATTTTCAAGGATATGAAGAGAAGACTCGAAGAAGAAGGAGCTATTGTGAGAGTGATTAAGAATAAAATACTTGCAAAAGCTTTAAGAGATCTGAAGCTTAAAAACTATGAGAAGCTTGAGAAATATCTAGACAGACCTCTTGCAGTAGTTTTCTCTAGCAAACACAATGTGTTCGAGCTTGCTAGAATCGTTAATAGCTTCTACTCCTATACAAAGCTGAAAGCCGGGGAGAAAGCTCCCTTCGACATAGTCATACCAGCAGGACCTACAGATATTCCTCCAGGACCTATGATGAGTGTATTTGGTAGATTCAGAATTCCTGTCCAGCCTCGTGAGGGAAAGATACACGTAATTCGAGATACGGTCGCCGTGAAACAGGGTCAGGAGGTGCCTCCGGAACTCGTATCATTATTAGACAAGCTGGGTATAGAACCTGTTATTGTCAGGCCTAAGATCCTTCTAGGTTATGAAGACGGTGCAATCCTAGCTTCACAAGATCTAGAATTAGATCTAGAAAGATACATTACAGAATTTAGAGATGCATGGATTAGATCTGTAAATCTAGCCTCTGAAACTCTGGCGTATGTAAGCCCTGTAGCTCTCAAACTTGCATTTCTAAAGAACTTTAGAAGAGCTATTAATCTTGCCAAAGAGTTGAAGGTGATCTCGGTAGAGACTGTCAACATCTTAGTGATAGAAGCTTTATCAAATGCGTATAAGCTCGCTCAGGTAATCGGATTGATAGGACAGAAAACTCCAGAAAAGCAAGAGCAGAAGATTGAAGAGAAGAAGGAAGAGAAACCTAAGGAGAGCGAAGAAAAGGAAGTTTCAGAAGAAACTATAGCGGAGGGTCTTTCAGCTCTCTTCGGATGAATAAGAGGGATTTTAAGAACTTAATCTATTCAAAAAATAGGATCTGTATTTCACTGTAGAGAAAATATTTTTCGAATCCTAAGATTCAGATCATATGTTGAAAGATTTTAAGATGCATTATCAAGCTTAAATACCGTCTACAAATGAATATCTTGAGAGGAGTTCATAATGCCTTTGAGACCTGCTCGTTGTTATACTGAGAGAAAGAAGCCCGCGTATACTAGAAAAGAGTATATAGATGGTATACCACCTCCTAAGATAAGCAAGTTCACGATGGGCAATTCAAGAGGTAGATACTCGTACGCGATAAGACTCATAGCAGAGAAGGAGATACTGATCAGGCATAACGCTCTTGAAGCAGCCAGAACCGCAGCTCATAGATACCTGAGCAAGTTCATAGGAGAAGATAGGTACTTCTTTGTGATAAGAAAGTATCCTCATCAAGTTATTAGAGAGAATAAAATGCTAGCATTCGCAGGAGCTGACAGACTTCAGGAAGGTATGAGAAGAGCTTTTGGAAAGCCTATCGGTACAGGAGCTTATGTGAAGCCTGGAGATGTAATCATGGACATATATGTCTCAGAGAAATCTCATATTGACATAGCTTTAGAAGCTATGAGAAGAGCTAGAGCTAAGTTACCTGAATCATATAGAATAGTGATCGAAGAGTTGAACGGTAGAGATTCGAGATAGTAGGAAATTCTTCAAACTACTAGCATACGAACCTATACTTGCTTGTTTCTACTAGAGAAGTTCAGCGAGATCGAGGTCATTCACCCTTCATTTTAGCGAGCTACACTCATCATCCAGAGTTTATAACATATGATAGCTTATAAGCCAGCTTCATAAAGCATTATTCAGAACATAGGTGTCTGGATGGGAAGATCAGCTTATAGTTATATTGCTGAGATGTGGAAGGATAGAGAGAATAATGAGTTGAGAGATATTTATAGAGAGAGATTAATAGAGTGGAGAAGAGATCCTGTAGTTAAAAGAATAGAACATCCTACAAGGCTTGATAGAGCTAGAGAGATAGGTTATAAGGCTAAGCAGGGTTTCATAGTAGTTAGGGTGCGGGTTTCTAAAGGAGGTAGAGAAAAACCTAGACCTAATAAAGGTAGAAGACCTAAGAGAATGGGAGTTTACGGGTATGCTCCAGAGAAGAGTTTACAGCTCATCGCAGAAGAAACCGCTGCGAGAAAGTATAAGAATCTAGAGGTTCTCGGAAGCTACTATGTAGCTGAAGATGGTATGTATAAGTGGTATGAGGTGATATTAGTAGATCCAGAGCATCCAGCAATCAAGTCAGACCCTGATATAAACTGGATTACACATCCCTCACAGAGAGGAAGAGTATTCAGAGGAAAGACCATGGCTGGTAGAAAAATGAGAGGTCTTTTGAGAAGTAGAGGATTAAAAGGAACACATCATTATAAGTGGAAGAAGAAGCAGAAGGAGAGGGAAGAGAAGAGAAGACATGAAGCCTCTAGAGGCTCTAGAATTATACTTCCCAAGGATAAATATGAGGAAGCGGTAGGAGGCAAGTAATTTTTACTCTCAAGATCTCAGCTAAGTTTTTAAACACCCTATGAATATAGCACTAGATTTAGATATGAAAAATCCTACCAGAAAAAGATTGAAACTTGCTAGAGCCTTAATAGAGTTAAATAAAAGCCTGGTTGAGTTAAGAATCTTAAGAGAGAGAATTTTAAGAAGAATTTCTACTAACATGATCAAAGAAAGAGATCCTGCTGTGATCTTGCAAGAAGTAGATCGATACATAGTAGCTATGGAGATCCTTTCCGAGAGAATTAATAGAATGATGGATCTAGCCTCTCTCACAGAACTTTTAGAAGTAAGCCAAGAGCTTAGAACTTTGCAAAAGGAGTTGAGAAAGGTAAGTTCATCAGCATCTATTAATCTTCTTACAGCAGTTGAGATGATAGATGACCTTATTAATGAAAGTAAACAGCTATAGTCCTTAGTTTTTAGAAGATCTCTAACAGAGATCATAGTATCAGCACTGGAATTCTACCCCTTCTCTACCCTATGAGATATTTATATAAGAGGTCTGGTCTTATAGTATTTTAATCTCTATTTAATTGCAGTTTATATTTTCCATTCATGTAGTAACACTGGGAGGGTGAACTTACATAATTAGACAGACTCTTAATCTTCACGATATAGAGGTTCTGATGCTAGGTAATGAGGCCATAGCTAGGGGTGCTATAGAAGCTGGTGTGGGTGTAGCTGCAGCCTATCCTGGAACTCCTTCATCGGAGATCATAGGCTCTTTAGAGGAGGTTGCAGAGGATCTAGGTATTTATGTGGAGTGGTCTGTAAATGAAAAGGTTGCTACAGAACTCGCGTTAGCTGCAGCGCTAGCTGGAGTAAGATCTCTCACAGCCATGAAACATGTTGGGTTGAATGTTGCTGCAGATGCTATTGTAAGTAGTGCATATACGGGAGTCTCCGGAGGTTTTGTAATAGTATCTGCAGATGATCCTTCTATGTGGAGTAGTCAGAATGAACAAGATAATAGGATCTATGGTATGTTATCTTATATACCTGTATTTGAACCCGAAAACCCCTCAGAGGCTAAGGAGCTTACAATAAAACTTTTCAATCTAAGCTCAGAGCTTAAACATCCTATGATACTGAGAACAACAACCAGAGTCAGTCATGTGAGAGGACCTGTAAGGCTGGGTAGAATTGCTAAGATTTCTCGAAATGGTGTTTTCAAGCCTGATCCTAGGTTTGCTCTTCTTCCTAGCAATGCTAGAAGGAATAGAATTGAACTTCTAAAGAGATGGGATGCTATAAAAAGTGCTGTGGAGAGTTTTGAGTTTAACAGAGTATACGGAGATGGAAGGATTCTTATAATATCTCCCTCAACTACATTCTCATATGTGTATGAACTCATACAAGCTAACTCTCTAGAGGATAAGCTTAGAGTTATAAAACTTTCATCAGTATATCCAGTGCCGGAAAAGATGATCCTGAGAGAAGCTTCTCATGTTGAGAAGATCGTGATAATAGAAGAGCTAGAACCTCTTGTAGAAATGCAAGTAAGAGACTTACTCCATAGAGAGAGAGTGAATATAGAAGTAGTAGGAAAACCTCTTCTAGAAAGAGCTTTCGAGATGAACATGAATCGTGTTGCAAAACTGCTTACTCACACAACAGGTATCGCGATCCCGATAGTAGAATCTTCAGATAGAGAAAAGATAGAACTACCTCCAAGACCTCCTGTCCTATGTAGTGGTTGTCCTTACAGACCTCTCTTCTTCGAATTAAAGAAATTTATAGCCCGTGAAAGAATTAAACCTATATTCAGCGGGGATATAGGATGTTATTCTCTGGTATATTATAAACCATTCCAGGCTCAGGACACGATAATTGAGATGGGTGGTAGCATAGGTCTTGGCAATGGTTTCAGCGTAGTACTGCCTGATTCTATAGTAATCTCGGTTATAGGAGACTCTACCTTATTCCATGCTGGGATACCTCCTCTGATTAATGCCGTGTATAATATGCATCCTCAGATAATTCTAGTGCTTGATAATCTCTCTACAGCGATGACAGGCCATCAGCCTTCTCCTTCAAATCCGACTCGTGGTAGGAGGATCTTAATAGAGGATCTGGCCAGAGCTATCGGGGTTAAATATGTGAAAGTAGTAGATCCATTTAACGCGGAAGAAGTCAGAAAGGCATTTAGAGAAGCTTTGAAAGTTGTTAGAGAAGATAGAGAAGTAGCCCTGATAATTGCTAGGAGGAAATGTGCTCTCTTAGCATATGATGATATGATCAAGAGCGGAGAAGAGATAGTACCTTATTACGTGGATCTAGAGACCTGCATCGGATGTGGAATATGCTATAACCTATTTGCATGTCCAGCCATAATTCCTAGAGATGATAAGAAAGCCTTCATAGATCCTGAGATGTGCATAGGTTGTGGAGCGTGTGTTATCTCATGTCCTTTCAATGCTATTAAACCGGTTAAACAGGTTGATCAGGAGAAATTAAAGAAGTATTGGTTCTAACGGGCTGAAGCTTTATGGGAGATCTCAAGGAGCTAAACATAATAGTTGCAGGAATAGGAGGCCAGGGACAGCTATTTCTATCAAGAGTTATAGGAGAGATATTCATGAGATCTAAGATCCCTGTATATATATCTGAAACTCACGGGCTCAGCCAGAGAGGTGGTAGTGTAATTGTTCATATTAGAATAGGTAGCATGGTTAGAGCTCCTCTAATACCTGTAGGAAGGGGGCATATAATGCTAAGTCTTGAGCTTATAGAGGCTGCAAGAGGTGTTGAATACCTGGATCCTAGGGGGGTGGCTTTAGTTAATAGAAAGCTTATAAGACCACCCGGTCAGATCATAAAGATCTCTGAAGAGGAGATCATAGAGTATATAAGATCTAGGGTTAGAAAACTTTATCTTCTCAGAGCTTCAGAGATTTCTACAAAGATGAAGATGCCCATATCAGCTAATATATTCATGATCGGATCTCTGGTGAGACTACTTGATTCAGTAGAGATCTTGGGCGAGAGTTTATGCGATATTATAATACAGGATCTGCTTCCTAAGAAAAGTAAAGATGTTAACATTAAGATATATGAAGAAGGTAAGAGAGAACTAGGCGAAATGCTTACACAAGATGATATAATCGAGTTAAAGAAACTCATCTTAAGAAAATAGATTCAGATCTTGAGAGGATCCTTATGTATAAAGAATTAGATCGATTGTTCAGACCTGGAAATGTAGCCGTAATAGGAGCTAGCAGTAGAGAGGGCTCTCTAGGCAGAGGTCTGGCTGAAAATATACTCAGAAGCTTCCCAGGAAATGTTTATCTAGTAAACAAGCGTGGTGGAGAGATCCTCGGTAGAAGAGCTTATAAAAGTATCGAAGAAATAGGTGAGAAAATAGATCTTGCACTTATAATAGTTCCAGCAAGTAGTGTACCTGAAGTGCTTGAAGATCTGGTACGCGTTGGAGGGAGATTTGCTGTAGTATACAGTGGAGGATTTAGAGAAAGTGGTAGAGAAGATCTGGAGAAAGAGATCTTAGAGATAGCAGGTAGAGGCGGTGTGAGAATACTAGGGCCTAATTGTGTGGGGTTTATAGATAACTGGACTCCTATAAATGCTACGTTTGTTTCTATTGAAAGGCAGGGCGTGCCTAAGAGAGGGTTCATCTCTCTCATATCTCAATCAGGTGCACTCGGATCCTTATTCTTAGATCTGATGAGCTATAGAGGTTTAGGTCTCAGCAAATTTATAAGTGTTGGTAACGCGAGTGATATAAAGATCAGCGAATTACTCAGATACCTCTCCGAAGATCAGGAGACGAAAGTAGTAGGCTTATACATAGAGAGCGTAGGTGAGGGAAGAGAGCTTATAGAGAGCCTTAGATATGCTTCTCAGAGGAAACCTGTTGTAATACTTAAAGGTGGTAGAACATCTGGAGGCTTTAGAGCAGCTTTATCACATGTAGGAGCTCTGACAACTTCTCCAGAACTTGTTCAAGGAGTTCTAAGATCTACGGGAGCTCATGTTGAAAGAGATCTAAGAGGCTTCATAGCCTCCTTAGAAGCTCTTGAGAAGCTTCCAAGAAGAATAGGATCTGAAAGTATAGTGATTGTGACCAACACAGGAGGTCTGGGAGTTCTGACAGTAGACGCCCTAGAAGAAGAAGGCTTCAAACTCTTGGAATTATCAGAGAAGCATATAGAGATGCTAAGGAATGTTATTCCAGCATATATGTCTGTGAATAATCCGATAGATCTCTCAGGAGATTCTCCCACCTCAAGATATAGAGAGGTTATAGATCTTGTGATGAAAGAAATATCACCAGATTTATTAATAATAATAAACCAACCTCAGACCTATGCTATGGATACTGAAAACTTTATCAAGTTCTCTTCAGATCTCCCATCTTATGGAAAGCCTTTCATAATTCTGATCTCTGGCGGACTTTTTGCAAGAGATTTCGCCGTGAAGCTCAGAGAAAAAGGTATGGTAGTAGCAGAGGATCCTCAGGAAGTGATATCAATGCTTAAAGCTCTTAGAACGAGACCTAGCATGGGAGAAAAACTCTATGAATTAGCTAAGATTCTTAGCAAGAGAGAGGAGGTTCTAGAGATCTTTAAGAAGGTATATAAAGATGAGAGAAGAAGATTATACGAGTATGAAGCTAAAGAGGTCTTTAAAATCTATGGCATAGATATCCCAAGAGGTTTTATAGCACGCGGTAAAGAGGATCTAGAGATAGCAGATCTAGAGCTCAGATATCCGCTCGTCATGAAGATAATATCTAGAGATATTATTCATAAGAGCGATATAGGTGGTGTTGTACTAGGTATTAGGGATCTTGATGAGCTTAAGAAAAATTATGATCTAATGGTAGAGTCTATGAGAAGAAGAGGTGTAAGAATAGAAGGTGTGCTCGTAGAAGAGATGGTCAAACCATCTATAGAGCTGATCATAGGAGGTTTCAGAGATCCTCTTCTAGGACCTGTTATAATGTTCGGTTACGGAGGATTATATGTAGAGCTTTTTAGAGACATAAGTTTTAGACCGTATGACGCTACTAAAGAAGATATTCTATCAATGATTGATGAAACCAAGATATCAATCGCTATAAAGAAGGGATTAAGAGGCTTAGAAAAAATTGATCCTGAGAAGATCTTAGGAGTCTTGGCCTCGATTTCTAGAATTTTCTATGAGAATCCTGAAGTTAGAGAAGCAGAGATAAATCCTGCGACCATAGCTGATGGGAGGATTATAGCTTTGGATGCTAGGATTGTTTTAGACTAGATTGATGATTGGATTCAAATGCTAACCGGATCTAAGCTCTTCATCCTGTGTATATGCTCTTCCTGTTCTAAGAGCTTCATATGCTCTTGCAAGTTCTAATCCTAGATAGAATGCATGTTCAGGATCTTCTATTTTAGCTAGTCTTAGAGCTTTTCTCCCGAGGCTTCTAGGATCTCTTCCTCTTAATCTGTATAATGCCTTCTCAGGATCTCCTAGAAATATGTACACTTCGATAAGCTTATTATCATAGTCGGGTTGTATTACGAAGAATCTTTTTCTATCAAGTTTAGTTGGAGGGATCTTTTCTTCCACGAGGATATCTCTATCATGGGGTATCATAATTCTATCAGGAGGCTTCTTACTCTTAGCAATATAAAGATCTAAGCCAACATCTATAGGAGGAGATCTTCTGATAAAAGCTCTGGCGGTAATTTCAGAACTATCTCTAGCATACCTAGTAGCATCTCTGCTTTTCCAGCTCTCCTCAGTGACAAGCATTATAGAAGCTCCAACTTCAACACCGAATACTGCTAGAAGAGATATAGATCCTACAGGATCGCTATCTATTAATTCGTATATATTACCAGCTCCCAAGAGCAACGGTACTTTTTCCAAGCTTCTCTTAACTAGTGAGATAGAGTATATGGCTTCTATAGATCCGAAGAGGGGGAATGGAATAATAGGATCCAAGATGATCTTATCTAAACCTTTTCGAGAGAAATACTCATATTCTCTAACACAAGCCTCAGCTCTCTCACTAGCTCTACCGCTTCCTACGTCTTCCGGGACTATGACAAAACCTATATCTCTGCTTATACTGAGGATTCTTTCAATCCAGTGTTCAAAACTTCTGCTTATATTCATAACAATTGAAGCACCTTCTCTCACAGCTTCTTCGATCTCTTCTATATTAAGAGAATCTATGGCGATTGGTATGCTCAATCTCTTATACAAAACTCTAAAAAGATCTCTTATATACTCGGGTTTATTACTTGTCACATCAGTGCCTATGATGAGAATATCACACTTATTATTCACCACCCTATCTATATTCTTAAGATCTCTCTCCATATCTCCTTCTACAACAACTTCAGAAGCTATAAGTATAGGAGGAGGCTTGGCAGGTATTCTAAGATCTCTTAATTTAAATGCTTCTACAGCTCTTTCTAAGAGTATCTCTCTAGTATTCTCCATCCCCGCCATACCGTCTATGAATTCATCTGCAGGTCTTATCGTTGAAAGCTCGTCTCCTTTTAAAACTATATCTATAACCCTAGGAAGATCTCCTGCATATCTACTTCCCTTAAAACATTTAACACCATACTCTCTACACACAGGTCCTATATCACCTATAAGTAGACCAGGAGTTATAATCAGATCATACTCGTGAATTCTTTCGCCTAATGCTCCTAACAGATCTCTTAGATCTCTTGAGGTCATGAGAGCAGCTACAGGGATCTTCGAGGCTATAACATCTATCTTTAAATCTTTGTCTGAGTTTCTCAGCTTGATGCTGTCTACTATCTCCTTGATCAGCTGTTCTGCGAGTCTTGATGTGACTACTAATATTCTCATCTCTCCTCTTCCTTGCTCTCTATATAATCTGAACCATTAATTATATTTCTACTTCTCAACTCATCGGCTATTTATTAGCACATCAAATAAATATATTCTCGAGACCGTAGACAGTATGAGAAGAAGAAGATACATCTTAAGAGATCTGGTTATTCAGAGAAGTCTGATACTCCTAGATCTAGCGTTCAAATGGCTTTCAGAAGACAGAGTAGATCTCTCTAGAAACGCTATAAGACATATTGAGAATCTTAGAAGAGAAACTAATGTAAGAATACCTTTCCATCTGAGGAGATTTTATTGTAGAAAATGTTTCACTCCACTTATACCAGGAAGAACTTCTAGAGTGAGAATTAAGAATAGCGGAAAGCATCTAGTCAGAATAGTCACATGTCTCAGCTGTGGCTATGTGTACAGGCTTGAATTAGAAAGAGATTCTCGATTTAAAACTTCTTAAGCAGATCCATATTGAGATTAGGATATTCAACACCTTTATCATTCACGGCATCATTTATTATCTTTTTTATCTCCTTGTACAGCTCTGTTAAAACAGTGTTGTAGTCTATTTTACCTTCTTCGACGAGATCCATTTTCTTTTCTAGTTCTCTTGTTCTCTCGATATTTATATAAGGCTGATAGTTTTTCGAAAGATACTCGTAGACCATGTTACCAAGCTTTGTAGATGTAACCTTAGACCTCGCTCTAGGTATCTCAGTTATGTATCTTCTTCTTCTCAGAGTTTCAATTATAGTTGCATAGGTTGAAGGTCTTCCTATTCCATTCTCTTTCATCAATGATACAAGGTCTGAGTATGTATAGAGAGGCTTTTCGCTGATAAGCTTATACTCGATTCTCTTTATAGCATATTCTCCTTCAGAAACATTCATCTTGCTGATCTGGATAGGTTGTACTAGAGTGAATCCAGGATCAATAATATCTTTAATAACCGAGAAGCTCTGTTCAAATCCTCCCGCTACTAGTTTGAAATTCATTCTAAGAACCTTGGCTGGAGGCATCTGACTGGCTATGAACCTTCTAAAGATCATGTCGTAGACTCTTAGATCTTCTTCGCTTAATGGACCCTGGATCTTTATAACTCCAGCTTTAATTAGAATCCTAAGTCTATGACTGTCGACAGCTCTTGTAGGTCTTATACCTTCATGAGCTCCAGGACTCTCCCATTTTCTAGGTATGAAGTATTTATCTCCGAAGTTTGTAGATATATATTCTCTCGCTATGTTAAGTCCAAAAGTACTTATAGTAGTGCTGTCAGTTCTATGATATGTTATAAGACCTAGTTCGAAAAGCTTCTGAGCTATTTTCATGATCCTTTCTGTGGGAGCTTTCAGAGATGAGGATGCTTGCATGAGGAGAGAATCTGTGGTGAAGGGAGGCGGAGGATTTATGATCTCCTCAGATATGGTAAGATCTTTTATTTTTACAGATCCTTCCTTAAGAATTCTTTCGTAGGTTCCTTTTGGAGCTCTTATAACGAATCTGGTTCCGTTTTCAAGCTCTAGATCTATCAACTCTACTTTTTTAGATGCTTCCCTAGATCTCTCGACAACAAATCCTAGCACAGGGGTTTGAACTCTTCCTGCCGAGAGATAGTTTAGTTTAAATTCTTTCCAGAGTATGGGGCTTAGAGAGTATCCTATCCATCTATCCTCGATTCTTCTAATGATCTGGGCTTTTATCATGTTTTCATCAAATTTCTCAGGATTTCTTATAGCCTCTAGAATACCTCTGCGAGTAACCTCGTGGAATCTAACTCTCTTTATATTACTATTGAAAGGTTTTAGCAGTAGATATAGATCCCATGCTATCTTTTCTCCCTCACTATCAGGATCTGTACCGATCAATACTTCATCAACTTGACTTGCTAAAATTCTTAAAGCTTCTATATAAGGCTTCATACTTCTAAATACTGTAGCTCTGCAGTAAGGGCATCTGCTAACATCCTCTGGAACAGTTCTGCCACAGTTGGCACATCTTTTAAGAGATGTGTAGACAGGTATGAATTCAACAGATGCTTCCTCTGATCTCGTTCTTACAAGAACTCCGAAAAGTCCTTCGTTTTGAACTAGATCCACTATATGACCTCCGCTAGCAGTCACTATAAGCAATGAATCTTCTAACATAGTCTCATATGTCTGAAGATCCTTGTATACTCTCGAGACAGGTTTCCCGAATAATCTTCCTATGGTTCTAGCCTTGTTCGGAGACTCTACTATAAAGAGTTTTGTTTTCACGAGATCCTTGAATTCTCCAACAGCTTTTCCTGATTTAATAAGTCTGACCCTCTCTCGATCTAGATCGATTTCTTTCAGTATATTATCTATATCAAGATCCTCATACCTACTCCATGAAACCTCGTCTACATACCATTTCATATCTCTGATCAACAGGTTGAAGGCTTTTACATCGTCTACCAGCAATACGCTTAGTCCAAGGGTCACACCACCTGCGTAAAGCCTGCTAGTTCTTCCACTAGCCTGAAGATATGCTGCAGTATCTGGAACTGTGAATATGTATTCACCTTTATCTCTAGAGAAAGATATAAAAGGACTCTTCTCAAGAGCTTTTATAGAATCTTCCTCAGATAATATTCGCTCGAAGAATTTCATGGTTTTCTCACCAACTTTTCTAACATACTCTAAAAATCCTTCGAGTTGCACTCCTTTTTTAAGTGATTCTCTAACCTTTTCTAGCTCCTCTGATCTGATATATCTTACATTAGATAAAGCTCCTAGAATGAAGTCTGCCTCTTCTTGATATTGCTTGGGTATTACGTCTCTTAGTGCATTAAGAAGTATAAGCCATCTAGCAGGATGAAACTCGTTCACATCTATTCTAATCTTGAACTTTGGAACTCCTACAAATACAGCGTATCTAACTACCTCAGGGAGATCTATCCCCCTAGTAAGAGGACTTCTAGTGGATGCTATACCGATCAGTACATCGATCTCTCCTGATGCAAATTGATCAAATGCTTTCTTTCCAGATCTCAGAAAGTTTCGAGCTTTGATACCGTGTTCTATAAGGATCTTCTCAAGCTTATCGGCGTATTCAGCGCCTATGTCTAGTGGTATGAAGATTATGCCTCCAGAACCAAGTTTTTTCACAATCTCTAAAACCTTCTTCTCTGGCGTCTCTTTTTCAGGTATCTCTACATAGCTATCTATAACTCTTCTTTTTACTTCGATTCTTCTTCCTGTTGTAAAACCTACTAAGGTTTCTAACAATATGATTCTTTTCGTTTTTCTTGTTGTCTGAGTTGCTCCGCTAACTATTATCTGAGCTCTACTTCTTCCTCTGATCTGATTTCTAGCCTCTATAATCTTTTTCAACTCCTCTTCATACTTATCAGGACTTGTTCTCGCAAGTTTTCTTAATTCTCTTTCTCTCTCTATAATTCTTTCAACGTCTTCTCTAAGCTTTCTATCGATTCCTAGCATGTCAAGTACAAAGTCGATGCTTTTACTTCTTCTCAGAAAGCTATCTACGTCATCTATGAAAGCTATATCAACTCTCTGGGTATAGATCTCGGGTCTTCTCATTAAGCTCATAGTGGTGGTCACAATGATCCTAGCTTTGTTTATTTTCTCTAGATTCTCCTTCTTCTCGCTTTCTCTAAGATAAGAATGATATCCTGCTACAATTGAATCTTCTAGATTCATAAGCTTTACAAGCTCTAGAATTTTTCTCTGAACCTGATATGCTAGAACGCTTGTAGGAAGCAATATAAGAACTCTCTTGCCAAGTTTTGCAGCTGCGTAGATTGAGAGAATTATTTGAGTCGTGGTTTTACCACTGCCCGTCGGAGCGATCATAGCAAAGCTCTCGTTCTCTATAAATCTTCTCACCCAAAATCTCTGAAGACCCCACATAGGAGCTTTGATAAATTCTCTAAATATGGAATCTATATACTCAACTTCTTTATCCCTCTCTTTCACAGCTTTCATAAGACCTTCTCTAACAAGAGCACTATCTACAGGCATACACTTCTCGCATGCAAGACCTTTATCTAATCTCTCAGATGAAATATCTTCTCTACCACAGTTGGGGCAGAGATGTTTAAATACTACTTTAAGCATACTTCCGCTTCCGGTATCTATAGTATTCTAAGAAGGGGTTTTAAGTTCTTTTTGTTTAAGCCACTCTCTCTTCTTCATAACCATATGAGTAAAACCCTATCGCTATCTTCACCCTCAGCTATTTATACCTATACCGCTGAATGCTTAGATCTTTCTTCTTATAAACTTTACTCCCTAATACTCAGAAGCAGGTTTTACAGAGAAGGAGCATCTTAATGAATTGTCTATAGTTTATTTCCTACTATGAATAAATTACAGTAAAGGGACTGTCTGGTGAGTGATAACGTAATTATATTAAAAGACGTGTGGAAGATCTATAGATCTGGAGGGTTCATTGTTGAGGCTCTAAGAGGTGTGACGCTGCATATAACAAGAGGCGAGATAGCACTTGTACACGGTCCATCAGGTTCTGGAAAAACTACTCTCCTCAAGATCATAGCAGGTCTTGAAAGACCTGACAAAGGATCTGTAATTGTAGATGGTTATGAGCTTACAGTATTAGATGAAGAGGGTCTGGCGCTCATAAGAAATACCGTCGTAGGCTACATACCTCAGGATTATGGTCTCGTAGAAGATTTCACAGCTTGGGAGAACGTAGAACTCCCTCTACTTATAGCAGGATTTCCTAAGGATAGGCGTGAAAGCGCTGTAGCTTCAATATTAGAATATGTAGGGCTTACACATAGAAAAGACGTGGTTGTTAGAAAGCTGAGTGGTGGTGAGAGACAGAGAGTAGCTATAGCAAGAGCTCTTGTTAATACTCCAAGCGTGCTTCTAGCCGATGAACCCACGGCGAATCTAGACTGGGAGAATACTAAGGTTATAATGGATCTCTTTAAAGAGATCAAGAGAGATTTTAATACCTCAATAGTTATAGTATCTCATGATCCTAGGATTATAGATTATGCAGATAAATTCATACTCCTATATGAAGGAAGAGTAAAAGAATTTCGAGAGAGATCTTCAGGAAGATAATCTGGTGAAAGCTATTCTGTAGTATTATCGCATTATGATTCTATGATGAAGATAGTGAGGTATAAATCCATGCTAAATATACTTCTTTAAATAAAAATAATTCTGAAGGAGGATTTCATTGTATGGATGTAGAGGGAAGGCTTAAGAAGATCATGGAAGGAGTGCAAGAGGTTATAACTGTAAACGAGCTTAAAGATCTTTTAGAGAGAGGTGGAGGAGTAGGTTATCTCGGCTTCGAACCATCAGGAATCTTTCACATAGGATGGTTTGTATGGGCTCTTAAATTTAAAGATTTGATCGAAGCCGGTTTCAAGATGAAACTTCTTTCAGCTACATGGCATGCTTGGATTAATGATAAGCTCGGAGGTGATATAGAGCTTATAAAGAAAGCCTCAGACCATGTTGTTGAGGTTCTAGAGATTATAGGTATCAGTAGAAGTAGCTATCAACTGGTCTACGCTGAGGACCTTGTATCAGACTCAAATTACTGGGTTCTTCTTCTTAAGGTTGCTAAGAACACTACACTGGCTAGAGCTAAGAGAGCTCTAACTATTATGGGAAGAAAAGCTGATGAAGCCGAGATAGATTTCTCAAAGCTTGTGTATCCTTTCATGCAGGTCACAGACATACTTTACATGGATCTGGACCTAGCCTTAGGAGGTATAGATCAGAGGAAGGCTCATGTTTTAGCTAGAGAGATCGCTGAGAAAATTGGGAAAAAGAAGATTGTAGCTATACACACGCCTCTAATACCATCTCTGAAAGGTCCTTCGGAAGGAAGGATGGGTTCTGGAGAAAGTATTCAAGAAGTAGATGAGTATTATTCGGAGATCAAGATGAGCAAGTCTAAGCCTGAGACAGCCATCTTCGTAACAGATCCTCCAGAAGAAATTGAAAGAAAGATATTAAAAGCATACTGCCCTCCAAGGGAGACTGCTGAGAATCCTATTATATCTATTGCAGAGAATATAATCCTAAGAGTGAGAAGAGAACTTAAGATTGAAAGACCTGCAAGATATGGAGGAGATATTGTAATCTCCTCAGCAGAAGAGCTGAGAAAGATCTATTCAGAAGGTTTGTTGCATCCTCTTGATCTTAAGAACAGTGTAGCTAGAGAGCTAATAGCTATTCTAAGACCTGTAAGAGAGGGTATAATGAAAGGCGAGAGTAGGCATGTCATAGAAATTCTAAAAGGTAAGATCACTAGATAAGATCACATAGAAGAGAGAGGTGTTTAAAGTGGAGGATGAGATTATTAAAGATGTTAAAGTAAATCCAAGTCTCAGAGTGGTAGAGCTGATAGAAATCTATAGAGATATTCATGGGTTCACTGCTTCATCTCTCTACAGATCTGCTGAGATCTTGAGAGAGATGATTCTCAAAAGCGACTTGAGATTCCTCTCCTTCACAGGAAATATAATAGCCACAGGCTTGAGAGGTATAATAGCTCAGTTAATAGATGAGAAGATATTCAACGTGGTGATAACAACGTGTGGTGCGATAGATCATGATATAGCTCGATCTCTAGACCCTAAAGGATACATGAAAGGATACTTCGAAGCCGATGATATAATGCTTATAAACAGGAATCTTCATAGACTCGGAAATATATTCATAAAAATGGAGAGTTATGGACCTGCTATAGAGAGATTTACGCATTCTCTCATAGATGAGATCATAAGCATTAAGAAAAGGTGGGGTGTTAGAGAGATCCTTAAAGAAGCTGGTAGGAGACTTGCTGAAGATCCTAACTCCATACTCGGAGCAGCTTATAGGAGTAATGTTCCAATATATGTGCCAGGAATAGTAGACGGAGCTTTTGGTACCGCTCTTTTTACCAAATCCAAGATCTCAAGATTTGAACTTGATCTATTTTCTGATATGAGCGAGTTAGCTGACATGGTCTTTCGTGCAAGATCTTCTGGAGCACTTATTCTAGGAGGCGGCATCAGCAAGCATCATACTATCTGGTGGAATCAATTTAGAGAAGGTCTCGATTATGCTGTGTATGTGACTACAGCTCAGGAGTATGACGGATCTCTTAGTGGTGCTAGAACTAGAGAAGCTATTAGCTGGGGTAAGATCAAGCCTCAGGGAAAACATGAGGTTATAATTGGAGAGGTGTCAGTAATACTTCCTATACTAGCTTCATATATTCTCAGTATATCTAATTCTAGATCTTAATACCTGAAGATCTTAATCTTGATATAATAATTCTCTCCTCCTCGAATAAAGACGCGTTTTCACGAATCAAAGATATGCTTATTCTCAACTTTCCCTCTTTAATCATATCGCTATAAACTCTTAGATCCTCAAGATCCTTATCTCTGCCAGCTCTAGCTTTTAGAACTAGATACTGTTCTGGTAATAGTATCTTCAATCTATGATCTTTCACAGTTATATCTCTAGCTCTCTCAATCAATTCTAGAGGTATATAGAAGTCATGTATATTCTCATAAAGTTCGACCTCTATTTCTTCATCTCCTCTCCTCATTATTACTTTCGGTGTTGAGAACTCGGTTAAACCCACATCCCAGCCAAGTCTTGCAAGATCTGATCTAAGTCTTTCCTCTTCAAGTAGTAGCGAACCTTCATAAACGAAAAGATCTAGATCATCTTCAAATTTTCTTATTCCCATATGGTATTGAAGAGAGGTGCTACCTATTATAGCTAATCTAACACCTAGACTCTCAAGGTAAGAGAATAATTCTGATAGATCTTCAAGTTCGTAAACCATGGTTATCACACCTATCCTTCTTCTATTATCCTCCGTCATTGAATATTCATGCTAATTATTTATATCCAAAGGCTGAGGATTTCCGGTGATCTTTAGAGAGATAAGATTATTTACTACGGTTAAGAGTAGCTGAGAAAAAGAATGGTAGTTTACTAATAATCCTCCTTAGTTTAACTAATAATAGATGATGAAACGACGGTCTAATGATTCGATGATTTTAGCAGAATATATCTGATCCATATTTCTGATAATGTTTTGCATCTAGGGCGAAGTTCTCTTATAATGTGAGGATGATACAGAGATCTCTACTAACATGTCTATTATATACTCGGCTATATCGGTAAGATAGTCAAAGATTCTTACTACATGGTATATTATCATTTGACCACTCTCATCGCTATTTAAAGAAGCTACTTCTCTTAAACTCTTCTTTAGTTCTATGATCTCAGCTAGTTCTTTAAGAGTTGTATTTAGCCTGGTTTTTAAATCTTCTGACTTAGATTCCGGTATGTTTCTTAGGATTGTATCAAGTTCTCTAGCTATAATATTCTCCGTTCTCTCTATATGATCTAGTATTTTCACGATCTCTCTCGGTATTCTTTTTTTCTCAAGCAGTATCCTTAAAGCTAGGATAGCATGATCTCCTATTCTCTCAAGTATATTGCCTATCACGATTAAATTACTCAAGATCTTATGATCTATTCCGGGATCTATACTTAGATCATCAAGAATCTTACTATAAAGTCTCTTAACCTCCATTCTAGACATATCGATCTCTGTATCAAGCTCTTCGAGCGAGTCTAATAATTCTGCGAGTTCTTCAGATCTCATATTATTATCGCCTGATAAGAGGGACATCGAGGTTTCTTTTAAGAGTCTTACAAGATTAAATGCTGAGTTAAATTCTTTCATCATGGCAGATTTAATATCTGAAGCTCCCCCTAGATCTCTGATCACTATATAGTTTCTTCCATCTTCATATATCTCAAAATTTCTCAAGATCTTTAAAATCTCTCTTATTCTTCTCCTATCTTTCGACGATAGATTCCTCTTAAAGATCAGTCTTATAGATCTGTGACCCATAACGTAGAGAGAGATAAGTATGTACTTTAGAGTAGTAATATCAAACTCTTCAATATGTATCTCTTGTGTTCTCAGGCCCTCTGTTAGAGGTTCAAGCATCAGTCTTCTACTTCTACCTTTAATTATGATCTTAGATCCCCTACCTATATTATTCTCTCTGCACCACTCCTTTGGAAGATATAATATGTAGGAACTTCTGATCTCCTGAATACTTCTGATCTCTGATATAATTCCGTTCATATGTTACCTGTAATATATTCTCATTAGAATTATATATGTATGCATATGCACACCCTGGTACTGGATATTAATTTATAGAGAAACTTATAGAGAAAAGAAGATATAATAGTGTAGAGTATGCACAAGCACATCTTTTAATGTTGGCAAAAACACTAGAAATGTCAAATTATGAAGACTTTAAGAAGTAATATATAGGATATAATAGCAGGAGATAGCTATTAAACGTGGAAGTATATGAACTCTAGAGAGACCTTGAGTCTACCTACGATCTATGTAATTGTTCTCCTAAGCATATCATCCATAACATATAGCTTTGCATATGTATCCTACTCTTATTTTGTAAGATATTTTGCTCTCGAGCTCGGTGTAGATTATTCAAGACAAGCTCTATATGATTCTCTTGGAAATATTCTTTCAGCATTTGGTATACTACTCATAGGAATATCCTCAGATCGTTTGGGTAGGATTCTGACAACATCGATAGCTTCTCTGACAGGGGTATTCTCAGCTCTAGCCGCGTTAAGCAGAGATCCTCTTCTCGGGATTCCTATAGCAATAGTTTTTTTAAACATATCATTCGCGACAACCATCATTGCAAGGAATCTTCTTATGATTGAATTAGGAGGAGATGCTGTCGGCAGACTTTTTGGAGGTGTGATGACGTTAGGAGCTCTAGCAATGATAGCAGGACCTGTCATAGGGCTTTGGGCCAAGAATCTATATGGATATGAATTTCTTTTTACAATAACAGCGTTTCTGTATCTGATCTCCTCCCTCTCCATATACATGCTGAGATTCAAGGTAAGAGAGATAAGATATGTAAATGATAACAGTATCATCTCTATGATTAGAAATCTTAAAGTCACAAATAGTGTTCCACAAGATCTATATGCTAGAAGACTTTTCATATTCGCCGTAATTGATAAGTTTTCTTACAGTATGTGGGCTCAGATGATCTATGCTTTAGCTGCTTCGGAAAAAATACCTCTTGATATATCGGCTTATCTCACCACAGTGATGAATCTCTCATGGTTCGTCTCTCAGTATGTATTTGGTATTGCAACTGATAAGATCTCTTCAATATCTATACTAAGATTCTCAGAACTGATAACAGGTTTATCAGCATTCATTCTAGCGCTAGCTATATCATTCAACTACTATCCGCTTCTATACCTTTCATTCATATTAATAGGGCTCTCATACTCTTCATGGATTCCTTCATATAACAAATACGTTCAACTTTACATAAAACCTGATCAGAGAGCAATATATATGAGCATAATAAACATCTATGCCATATTAATAGCTTCTCCAGCTCCCTATCTGGGTGGGATTCTTAGAGGAATTATATCTCCTGGGGTTTTTCATCTATACCTAGCATCTCTAGTGCACTCACTCAACTCCTACCTAACCCTACCCAGAGAAGTAAAACTCTCTCATTTCAAAAACCCTCTCAAAATGAAGAGGCATAAGAGTCTTCATTAATT
>JAVZPJ010000001.1:234851-311467 GCA_038881635.1 Sulfolobales archaeon
ATGTTAGAGTTAGATAGTGATGAGGGTAAAGCGTTAAATGATCTGGCAGACGATCGTGGGAGGATAGATAAGAACTTCGTATCTATGGATTTAAATAGATCTGATAGATCTACAAAAGACATCAGAACAGAAGATTCTAGGATTCAAGCAATAGAAGTAGGAATTTCTAGAGATGAAAAATCGGAGACAGATGAAATAAAAGATCTAGAAGTGAAGGAAAATACTATGAAAAATAGAGTGAAGAGCGTGTTTATAAAGTTTCTCGAGAGAATTTATTGGATCCTGTTAAAACCTGTGTATAAGGTGTATGAGTGGAAGCTCTATAGAAGTGTTAAGAAAGGCATTATACCAGGTCATGTCGCCATAATACCTGATGGGAATAGGAGATGGGCTGAGAGAATGGGTTGGGAGAGAACTTCAGGTCATTATTATGGATATAATAAGCTGAAGGAAGTCTTAAAATGGCTCGACGAGCTAGGTGTTAAAGCTGTTACTATATATGCAATGTCTTATGAAAACTGCCTATATAGATCTGATGAGGAGAAAAGGAATTTATTTAATATTATTAGAAGAGGTCTTAAAGAACTTGAGAGTTATAGTAGAGAGAAGAAGGTAAGAGTGAAAGTTATGGGAAGACTCGATCTAGTCCCAAGAGATATAATAGATCTAGCTATGGATCTTGAGAAAAGCACAAGTACCTACGATGAGAAAATGCTTAATATAATGCTCTGCTATGGAGGAAGGCAGGAGATAGTTGATGCTTTCAAGAAGATGTATGAAGACATAAGAAGAGGAGTTCTGAAAATTGATGATGTAAATGAAAACACATTATCAAAATATCTCTATACAGGATACATGGGAGAACTTCAAGAACCAGATCTTGTTATAAGAACCTCTGGAGAGATCAGAATAAGTAATTTTCTCTTATGGCAATCAGCATACTCAGAACTGTTCTTCTGCGAGGCTTTATGGCCTGAGTTCAGAAAGATCGATCTTTTAAGAGCTTTAAGATCTTATCAGCGTAGAGAAAGACGTTTTGGAAGATAGAAAATCGAGTAAAGAAAGTATGGCATGATCATATTAGATAGCAGGTCTACCTTCTAACCCACTTGTCTAACCCTGTGCTTCTACCTGCCTTAAGAGCTTTAGAAAGTCTCTCGACATGCTTCTCAACACGTTCTCTTGAAAACTCGTATTCTTCAACCAGTAATTCTATTATCTTATTCTGGTCAGGTTCTTTCCAAACCAGCTTATAGTTATCAGTCGTAGGTGGTTTTAGGAAGAAATTTCTTATCTCTATAGGATCTGTTGGGAATAAAGCTCTAGGTAGCGTTTTAAGAGCCTTCTCTAGAGATCCGTATGTCTTGATTATATTAAGAGCTGTTTTAGGACCTACACCTTCTACACCATCTGGATTAAAATCTGTGCCTATTAGTATGGCTATATCTATGAGTTGCTCTCTGGTTATTGACAGGATCTTCAGAAGATCTTCTAGTTGTATAAGTTCTGGAGGTGTCTCCACATAGATCTCCTTACCAGGAAGCTTCCTCTTACCTGATATAGTTAGGTTCCTCACAAGTCTTAGAGATCCGAATAGGAGCGAGTCATAATCCTGGCTTACAGTACACCAGGCATCTCCCTTGATAACCATGTACGCAGCCTGAGCTTCACCCTCAGAAGGAGCCTGAACCCATGGAACTCCCATGGCGTCTAGAAGCTTTCTAGATACTTCTATCATCTCATTTGTTAATCTTGATGTTGCCTGAGCATATCTCCTCATAAGCTCTGTGTCTCCCTTCTCTCTAGCCTCTCTATATTTTTCTTCAGCTTTCTGCTTTGAAAGGCTTCTGCTAGCTATCTCAGCATACTTGATCTCAGGAGGCTTCCCATCGAAAACATACACAGGTTTAAGACCACTTTCTATAAGATTGATAGTTCTGTAGAAAAGTCCTGAGAGATGACTTGTAACCCTTCCTTTACTATCCATTAGAGGTGTTCCATCAGGCTGTCTTATTGCTGAGAGAAACTGATATAATGCGTTATAAGCATCTATAGCTACAATCTTTCCAGAAAGCTCTCTTATATCGCCTAATATTCTGATAGCCTTCTCAGGTATTATATCTCTAAGATTAACACCCATAGAGATGTATCCATATAAAAACTATAGTGGAATAAATAAATATGTTTTACGATCAAGATCCCTAGGATCCAGATCTCTTCCCCGCCCTGAAGGATGAGATTTTTGCATTGCGAAGGTGATTATTAGAGTCTATGCTAGATTACATCAACCAATATAAACCAAAACGGTTGTGATAGGCTCAAGATTTTCTAGTTTATATTCATTATGGAATAATATCTTTGGATGAGGTTTATGAGTCTGAGAGTTCCTCTACACGATCTTTTAGTTGAACTAGGAGGAGATATGGGCGAGTTTGCAGGTTTTAGAACTGCTCTAAGTTTTGGAGATCCTATTTCAGAGCATAATGCTGTGAGAAATAGTGCAGGCGTCTTTGACATAAGTCATATGGGCAGGATCTATGTGATAGGATCTAGATCTTTTGATCTTTTGGATAAGCTTATTCCAAAAGATCTTTCAAGTTCTGAGAATGGAAGAATGATAGGTCCTACAGCGTTTTTAAACGAGAGAGGAGGGTTTAAAGATGATGTGATGATCTATAGGTTTAATGAGAGTAGGTGGCTTATAGTATGCAACGCGGTTAACAGAATCAAGATTCTATCATGGCTTCGAGAATGGAGAGACAGACTGGGTTATTCAGATATTATAATAGATGATGTGACCCTGAATACAGCATTCATAGCTCTTCAAGGTCCCGAGGCTGCGAGTTATCTTGAGAAGATAAAGGATTTAAAAGACTCTCTATCTCTGAAACATCTTGAGTTTCATACGGGAGTAGCTTCAGAGTATGGAGTCATAGATCTTATAAGTAGAAGTGGGTGGACTGGTGAAGACGGGTTCGAGATACTAGGAAAACCGAGAGTTATAGGAGAGATCCTGAGAAGACTAAAAACTCTAGGTGTGAAACTTGCAGGATTGATAGCCAGAGATACTCTGAGACTTGAAATGGGATTTGTCCTCTATGGAAACGACATTGATGAAGATACGAATCCTTACGAGGCTAGATATTGGGTTTTTGATGATGATAAGAGAGAATGCATAGGTTGTGATGCACTTAGAGAACTAGGTTTAAGAGGTGTGTCAAGAGTTAGATATGGTATTAGAACTAAGAAGGGGGTGAGATTCATACCTAGACATGGGTATGAGATCTTATACAGAGATAATGTTATAGGTTATGTGACTAGCGGAGGCTACTCCCCATATCTCGATAGAGGAATTGGAATGGGCTATATAAAAGCTTCCCACGCTCTACCAGGCTTGAATGTGGTTGTGAGATTTAAAGGTAGAAGTGTTGAGGCTAAAATAGTTGATTTTCCATTAATTAAGAGGTGAAGTGAATGAGCGAGGAAATCAATGTTAAGGGGTATAAAGTTCTTAAGAACCTTCTCTACACAACTCAAGACGAATGGATCAAGATCTTGGGAGATACAGCTATAATAGGAGTTACAGATTATGCCCAGAAAAAGCTTAAGAACATAATAAGCGTAGAACTACCAGAACCAGGTAGAAAAGTATCTAGAGGAGAAGTAATAGCAACTATTGAAAGCATTAAGACAATAGCAGATGTCTACGCACCTCTATCAGGAGAAGTAATAGAAATTAATGAAGCTCTAAAGCAGGAACCCGAGAAGGTAAACCACGACCCTTACGGAGAAGGCTGGTTAATAAAGATCAGAATAGAATCAAAGGAGGAGATTTCATCACTTATAAAACCTGAGGATTACGCGAGAAAGATAATGGAATCAGAGTAAATTACTTTCCTTAAAAGAATTTTTAGCTCTGAACATATAATAGAAAGGATGCCGCCGTAGCTCAGCTGGTAGAGCGCCGGCCTCGTACGGATAGAGCCGGTGCTAGGATCCTGAGAAAGCCGGAAGTCGCGGGTTCGAATCCCGCCGGCGGCTTATAAAGATGAGATAGCATTAACGCTTTCAATATTTTCACCCACCTCCCTCTCTCCCGGTATGATTATTTCAGTTATGCAATAAATGAAGTTCGTGGGGAGTATAACTAGGGTTTCACATGCATCTATGTCCATCATGCGGGTCTAGTGATATCATTTGGGATAACTCTCGTGGAGAGATTGTATGCTCTTCCTGCGGTCTTGTAATAGATGTGATCTATGAGCAGAAAACCTCTTTTAATAGTGATCTTCGTTCTACAAAAACGAATGAGAGGAGGGTGTCGGATAGAAGAAAATATCATAAGCCTGGGAGTATTGTTAGAGCATACTCTAGACTCTTCGGATGGTGGAGACTTCGAAAGAATCTAGAGGTAGATCCTGAATCTCTTTTTAGAGCCTCTGAAGGTGGGTATTCATTCAGAGTCTTGAGGCATGTTAAAGATGGTGAACTTATGAAACTATTAGAAGTCTCTCCTACGATGAAGAAAATCTTTGATCATCTAACTATGTATCCGAGACTTTCATCTAGAACTTTTAGAGTTAAAATGCTTATATCCTACATGATTTTTAAAGAACTCAGTGGAATTCCTGCTAATGCAAGTATTATTAGTAGAGCTTTCTCTATAAGTAGGAATCATCTTCAAAGGATTCGAAAAGAATTAAATAGATATCCGGAGATACTGAAGTATGTGAGCGATCTAAAGATAAGTAGCGTAGAATTGACACAAGTAGATTCTCTAGTGAAACAGCTTGCTCTAGAAAAATATGTTGAGGTGGGGAGAAGATTATAAGGATACCCAGCATAAGTATATCAAAACTTGATAGAAAAGATCCTAGATCTGGAAATAAAGATTCGGAAAAAGATCAAATGTTCATCCACGGAGATCTCATGATTTACGGGTATGAACTTGTTAGAAAGAATAATGGCAGAGAAGAGGAGAATCTGGATCAGAATTTAATGACATCTTTTATAGATATAATCAGAGATAAAATCCCTAGAAATATGTCTGTGTATATTGTCACTCTAGTAAGGAAATACTACGGAGGATCTTATCTGATATGTTCGGGGAAAGACGAGCATGTGAAAGAATTATGTGAGCTCGCTGTGGCAACACTAGAGACTCTCTCTAGAGGAAAGATCAGATCTAAGAAATTAAGAGATGGAGAGATCAGAGATATAATACTTTTGAACAGAAAGCAGATGGGAGAAGTACCAGAACTACACGCGCTATATGCAGATATAATAGATCCTGGCGAGATAAGTTATTCTATTAAAACTACTAATAACGTTGTCGAAAGAGATTCTATACTCATTGGAGAGACTTCTAGAAGTAAGATCAAAACTCCTTATAGTATACCACTAAGAGATCTAATAAGGCATGTAGCAATATTCGGCTCAACAGGCTCTGGAAAAACTACGACAGCAGCAACCTTAGCATATAGAGCTCATGAGAAGAATGCAGTAGTATACATTTTAGACTGGCATGGTGAATATAGTAGGATCCTGAGAGATTCTGCTGAGGAGTATAAGATAAGAACTATGTCATCTATGAGAAGATTACCTGTATTTAAAGATCCGGAACAGCTTCTCGAGGTCTTAGAAGCAGTATTCGATCTAACGCCTGCTCAGAGCTATATACTTAGTAGAGTTCTGAGGAGAATGAAGAATTTCGAGATAGATTTCAGAAGAATATACGAGGAGATCTCCATGTTTCCTGAGGAAGCTAGATGGGTTTCAGAATCTAAGTTATCTCTCTTAAGAAGATTCGAAACATTTATCGATGAAGAAGAGTATGAAGCCGATGACACGTTATCTATTCTCGAAGATGGGAAAGAGAGGATCATAACCATAGACCTCTCGCAGATTGATAGAACCTCGATGAGGTCTCTCGCCTCACTTTTAATAATAAAATCGATAGCCTACATAAACTCTAGAAAAGATATCTCCAGAAAAGATTTGATGAAGATAGTGGTAGTAGACGAAGCTCATCATGTGTTTAGAAGACATGAAGGATCTAACGTAATTAGAGATACTCTTGCTGAGATAAGAAAATACAATGTAGGTATGATCCTAGTGACACAATCTCCAAGTAGTATTGGTGAGGATATTTTAAAGAATACGAATACAAAGATAATTCACAGCATAAGATCGGATATGGATAAGAAGATCCTTAGAGAATCAACTTCTCTACCGAAAGAATTTGAAGATCTAATGCCTCTACTAGACGTAGGAGAAGCTATAGTTGTGTCGGCATCAAATTCATATCCTATGATAGTAAGGGTAATCCCGATAACCAATTCCTCATAATAGTATGTGAGTATAAAGTCTAGTAGAGTCTCATATTCAATATATATTTTTATTTATTCTTACTTATTCTCGTCACCTGCTAGAGGATAGATGCTAAAGTTTATAAGACGACAAACTCTTGAGCTATAGTAGCGGGTTTCCTATGAAGATAGTCACAGTTAAAATACCTAGGTCTTATATCGATGATATAGATAAACTTGTGAAGAAAGGATATTATGCTTCGAGAAGCGAGTTCATAAGAACCGCGCTGAGGATCCTCTTAGATAAGGAATTTAACAGATTAATACAAGATGATGCTACGAGTACTAGGTCGGGTGTTGCCGGTAGTGAGAGAAATTATAATAATGAGTCTTTATTTTCATCCTCCTCTGAAAAGATCATATCAGCTAGAAAGGTTGAGGTTTTAATATAGTTAAATCTTAGATCTAAATTATCTTAATAGCTAAGTAATCCATGCTCTGAATTGATAGCGATTAATAGTTTTGAGGCAATGAAGGAATTTTAATAGGTATGCTTAAAATCTGGGAAATAGATTAAAGGCTACACCAATATCTTCTCCCAAGAATCTCCGAGTACAATGCAGAAAGTATTAGCGCTACCACCACTATCTATTGATAATGCTAAGGCTTTCCCAGGGTTTAAGATCTTATCAACCTGTTTCTCCACATAGCTGGTATCATTCATGCTGTAGCATATGATCTTAGAGACGTATACGTCTTTGTATCCGTAATTTAATACTATTATAAGGGTCTCACCCGTACCATTCGAAATCTTGTAGGTGGCTATGTTAACAGGATTGATCTTTGGTATATTTTCTTTCGAGGTTGAGGTATTAAGATCTCTTATGAGGGTGGAGCCTACTCCAACTAGTATCACAAGGATCAGAAGAGATACAAGTAGATTATTCATTAAACACCCCAATACATATTATAGGCTTAAAATATGGTTCTAAGGATCTTAATATGCAGTTGAAGAAACAATATTCTGGGAGTACAATTGAGATTCGTAGTAATGATAACAGGTGCTTCGGGAACCATATATGCGCTCAGACTTCTTAAATTCCTTAGAGAGTTAGGTCACTATACAGAGACTATTATTAGTAGAGAAAGTTACGAGGTTTCAGATTCTGAATGTATGGATAAAGAATCTTTTCTTGCATTTCTCAAAAATACGTCAGATAAGATCTATGAAGAACATATGTTGAGCGCCCCTCTAAGCTCTTCTAGTTATCTAGCGATCTTCGATGGCTTCATTGTAATACCCTGCTCGATAAACACCCTCGCTAAAGCTGCTCATGGTATAACTGATAACCTTATAAATAGAGTTATTGCCAATGCTCTTAGACTTAGAAAGAAGATCATATTTGTTATCAGGGAAACCCCTCTAGGAGTTATAGAGCTTCGTAATGCTCTAATACTAGCTAGAGCAGGTGCATATATACTACCAGCATCTCCAGGCTTCTACCAAAATCCTAGAGATGCTCTGGATCTAGTGGACTTCGTTGTTGGAAAGGTTTTAGACTTGCTCGAGGTCAAACATGATGTGTACAAGAGATGGACTGGATCTAGTACAGGTCGAGATCTTTGCCGCCACGTTTTTTCAAGAGATCTCTAAGGTTCCTAGCTTCTTTCTCCTCCTTATCAAGTTCTCTAAACATGTCTAAACTTTCTCTCCTTTTTGCTTTTTCAATTGCATAGAGGCATCTATTACCAGGGAGTAGAAATCTCTTTTCACAGTACGCGAATTGGCATTGACCGGCAATACATTGATCTCCTACCCAGAGACAGTATCCTACAACTTTTCTCTCAGATCCTATAATCATAGATCTTACATCTAGAGACTTTCTACCGCATCTGAAGAAAGGACATAGAGGATTACAGTTCAAACCTGAGGGTCTTGGCTCGAGCTCGCCTTCTCTCAGGGTAGCTCTATCAGCAACCTCTCTATAAGGCCTTCCAAACCTTTCATCCCTTCTAGGATCTCTAGAGTTTCTTCTCTCTCTTGTATCCATTCTATCACTTCTATCTCTACTCAAGAATTATATCACATCCTCTCTAGAATTTTATCCACCCAAAAGATATATATTTAATAGTGCTATCATAAACCACGGCTATGATAAGAGTCTTTCTAACACTATGACTTAATCTTCCTACTCTCACTATATATATAGGGTTGATCTGTTCATCATACTTCATAACCTGAACTAGATACGGTGCATGCTCCATGCCAGGACCTTTCTCATACACTGTAAAGTCAACACCATACTTCATACCAGATCTAACTATAAATCCTCTATCTCTAAGATCTCTGAAGACTTGATATGTTTCTCTAAATCTAGGATCCTGAGATGCAGCATACTGTCTAAGATCCTCACAAGAGATTTTCTTCAGATTTAATAAAGGTATGGCTATACCTTTCTCACAGATATAGAGAGATTCGAGAAGTGATATTTCTAGAGGTCCTTTAAATCTCTCACCACTTCTAGGTTTTTTAACCCCGAAAGGCTTTCCGAAGAAGTGTTTTGAATAAAGCTCGTTAACGGCATCTTGATCAAATATAACGGCTTTTCCACCTAGTATATGCATCTCAAGTAGTTTCTCGCTTGATTGAAGCTTATATGGTTTATCGCTCATAGGTGTCAGCCTTACAGGTTATATCCTCCTAATGCTATATTTCTAGCTATATTATGAAATTTGCTCGCTAATTAACTATACCTCTCTTATCTTAATATCTTAGAGAGATACAGTTGTATAAGATCTCTTAGTACTTGAGGTTTATCTCTATTCTCTAGAAATCATATAGATGCTATCAGAATATTTCTATCTCGTTGAGATCCTGTTTATAAGATTTCGTAGAGCTCTTATTTCTTCAAAATCTCTTCTAATATAACCCTCTATAGAAGGCTTTCTAGAGATCATCAATCTCAGAACTCTCTCTTCCTCGATTAAGCCGCTCATCTCAAAGAATCTAATTATAAGTTCTGTATCTTCCACATTCTTGCCTATCCTAAGGTATTCTGGGTATTTATTCATGAGATCATTTATTATCTTTGTAAGCTTAGATCTAAGTATTCTCATTTTATCTAGAGTTAACTCAAGTTTTTCTAAGTTCTCTTCAGGCTTATTAAGATCTCTTGCTACTCTTCTAAGTCTTTTCACAAGTTTAATATGAATGACAGCTAGATCGCTTAACTCTCTTACTATTTCATTATACTCTCTATCCAAATTCTCTTCGAGACTCAACCTCTTCTCACAACCACTAGGCTATTATTAGCGATGCCATATCTTGTAAGCTCATTTCGATTTCCTATAAGATTTTCCTCTGGACACTCATCACTTACAACAGCCTTAAATCTGATTCTTCTACCTTTTACAGAGATCTCTAGATAATCTTTTATACCCAGCTCCTGAGAGAGTTTGGGATTAATGATCATTGAACCCTCCTCTACATGATCAGAATGAAGAACTCTAATTCTCTTCTCTGAGACTTTCTTCTCTTCTCTGAGCATATTGGGTGGTGGAATAACTCTGAGCAACTCCTTCACAGATAACTTGGGAAGATCTTCTTCAGATTTCTCCTCGCTCATATATCTCCCTTACAATATTATCGTTTTCCAAGATAAATATCTCTCGATCGATTTAGATGAAAGGTTAAGACGGCTATGCCAAGCGCCGCGGCCGGGATTTGAACCCGGGTCACGGGCTCGACAGGCCCGCATACTAGGCCGGGCTATACTACCGCGGCTCCCTTAATATGTTGTAGGTGTGAGAGTTATAAGCATTACGTTTTTAATCTTCTCAGACATATGCTTAAGTAGTGTGAAGTAAGATGAAGATCCCCAAGATTATAAACACCTACTGCCCTCGTTGTAAGACTCATACAGAGCATAGTGTGGTTATATATAAGAGTGGTAAGAGAAGAACTCTTGCAGAAGGTCAGAGAAGATATTTAAGAAAACAAGAAGGATACGGATCTAAGAGAAAACCTGAGCAGAAGAGGTTCGCGAAAATTACTAAGAAAACTGTTTTAAAGCTTAAATGCCAGAAATGCGGCATGATAATCCATAGGAAGGGTATAAGACTTAAGAAAGCAGAGCTGGTCGAGGTGATTAGAAGATGAAAAAGAGGAAAATACTCATACCGGAACCTAAATCAAGGTTTCTCAGAGTTAAATGCCCTCAATGCGGTAATGAGCAGGTTGTTTTCGATCATGCCACATACCCTGTGAAATGTCTTATATGTGGTTATCAATTGACTGTTCCGAGAGGAGGTAAAGCTATTATAAGGGGGGAGATAGTAAGGATATTAGGCTGATCTGATTCAGACCTCTCTAGAAGATAGGGTAGGTGATGGATCTGGTTCTGAAGAGAAAAAGCATTCCAGACGTGGGAGAACTAGTCATAGCTACAGTAGATAAGATATTCAATTATGGAGCATATGTTAAGCTTGACGAATACGGAGGCTATACCGCGTATCTTCCCTGGAGCGAGATTACAACCAAGTATTTTAAAGATATTAAGGAGGTTATCAGAGAGAATCAGAAGATCGTTGCAAAAGTGATCAGAGTTGATAAGAAGAAGAACCCGCCTGCTGTTGATATATCATCTAAGAGAGTTAAACCTGAGGAGCAGAGAGAGAAGATCATAGAATGGAAAAGAGCTCAGAAAGCTCATAATATTCTCGAGCTGATAGCAAACAGAGTTGGAATGAAGATAGAAGATATCTACAGAGAAGTAGGTTGGAAACTCGAGGATAAATACAGAGAGATTATGAGAGGATTAGAGGAAGTAGCTATTAGAGGTCCTGAAGCAGCTGTGAATGCTGGAGTGGATAAGAACCTAGCGGAAGTGGTTTACGAGATATCTAGGAAGTATATAGAGATTAAGAAGGTAAGTATAGCAGGAGTTTTAGGTTTGAAGAGTCAGGAGCCTGATGGTATTGATAGGATTAAAGAGGTTTTGAAGACATTCTACGAAGTTGCGTCGAGTTATAGAGAGAATGAGATTAGAAGAGTTTCAATATATTCTATAGGTGCGCCTAGATATAGAGTAGAGCTTGAAGGATACGAATACAAAGTTTTAGAGAAGATACTTAGCACAGCTCTGGAGAAAGCTGAGAAAATAGCTTCTAATCTTCATGTGGAATTTTCTTTTGAGAGGATCTAATAAATGAAGCATCTTATGAGAAAATGCCCTAGGTGTGGTAGATATACTCTGAGAGAGAACTGCCCTGTATGTGGTTCTCCTACCACCTCTCCACATCCTCCCAGGTATACTCCAGAGGATAAGTACGTGAGATATAGAGTGCTAGCCAGGAGATCTATAGATGAATCCAAGAATTCTGCTACTTAGAATCGGGAGAGACTAGCTGTGTTTAACTAGCATTCTCAATATCTGATCTATACTATACTTTACTCTAGATCCATTTCTGTTAATTAGATAAAGGCTGTCGCCTGATATCTCCTCGAATATGTAAGGTTCTCCTTTTATCACAACTCTCTCTCCTTTTCTAAGATCCAGTATTCTGATAGATATAACTTTTTTAGAAGTCCTACCTCTGGGTGTTTCTCTGACATCCTTGTCTGTGACACTACTTATGACACCTCCATACTCTTTCGTAATTAGATTGGCTATGTATAAAGCTATATTCTTAGAACTTACCATAAGATCCAACCCTTCTTTCTCCTGATCTATTCTAGTAATGAGATCTCTCACATTCTCCGGTAGAGAGCTTATATACTCTAGTATCTCCTCATACTTCTCTCTAGAGAGTTTTGGGAATCCTCGAACCTGGATCAGAGCTTCATAACTTTTACCCTTTCGCGCCATGCATATAGGGCATAGGTTCTTCTCTAGAACAACTCTTTTCACATACTTCTTTGAGAGAATCACATCATTTACCTTACCTTCAACTAGGATCTCAGCGTTCAAACCTCTCTCTGTTTTCACTATATCTATAGATCTGATCTCGATCTCTCTAACAAATTCGTTTGCAGGTTTGATCTTTGTGCTAAGCATTATAGATAAAGGAATTCTGAGATCACTATTAAAATCTCTTTGTGAAATCCATGAATCTCCTATCTTCATAGATCCGCATGAAGGACATATCACTAATCTCAGTTCGGATGGCATGTAGGCTAGCTCCTTCTCCTTGAGAAAGCAGTTCTGACAGAGATATCCTATTATTTTAATCTCTCTACTCTCCTCCACACCACATCGAGCACAGAACCTAGCCATCTTCACCATCCTACTCCATGGTTATTATCTGAAGATGTTTAACGCCTCTTATCGTGATAAAGTTCTTATCATTATCATCTATAAATCCCGCTTCTATAAGCCTGCTCACAATCTTATTGCCTATCACATTCACTACCGTAGCCTCTTTCAGTAGAGGTATGATCTCATCGAATTCAAGTAGTTCTCCTCCGTAAAAGTTAGGATCCACTCTTATAGTGATAGAATTTTCAAGGTCTACCAGAGTAGTTCCTAGAAGATCTTCGTCGCATATAGCTACTAAAACCTCCGAATCTATTTTGAACACTTTAACCCAGAACCTTTCTATATTATTCGAGTATTTATCTGGATCCAATTCTCAACCCTAGACATATTTGGTAGTAGTCTCAGCACCGCATGCCAGACATTTTATTATAAAGATCTTGCCTTGTCTAATAAGTTTTGTATCTATTGATCCGCATGTAGGGCATCTGACATATGTTTTTATAAACTTATCGAAAAGCTCGGTAAGAGACTTCGCTGATATCCTATCAAATATCTCCAGAGAACCTGAGGGTGTTAGAGTTCCTGGTTTTCCCAGCTCTTTCAGGAAGTATCTTGATATAATTCTAGGATCTCTGTCTAGTCTTTCTGAGATCTGCTGGAGATTTCTTATTATGGTTTTATTACTCACATGTTCTACATCAAGCTCTGGCAAGTCTACTGTTTTAACCTCCTTTCTCTCAGGAAGCTTTCGGTAGAGTCTTTCGAGGAGTTCGAGATATTGTGAATATGTGCTCATATCCTGACATCCATATTAAAATCTGCTAGCACGATTTTATATGCGAGTAATCTGATACTATTAGGATGAAGATGAGAGTGTATATAGAGACTTACGGTTGTGCTCTTAATAAAGCTGATAGCATGATAATGGCTGCAGAGATCGAGAGAGAGGGAGGTGTTATAGTGGATAATGCAGATGAAGCAGATGTTATTATAGTGAATACGTGTGTTGTGAGAAGAGAGACTGAGGAGAGAATGATCCTAAGACTTAGAGAGATTAGAGAGAAGTACTCTAATAGTAAGAAAATAGTTGTTGCAGGATGCCTACCCTCTTCCCAGCCTGCTACGACTAGAGAGGTAATACCTGAGGCTTCTATGATAACTACTGAGGCTGTTAATAAGATAACATATGTGATAAGATCTAGTGAGAGAGTAGATCTAGGTTTTGATAGAAGGATCTATTATAGAGATTATGATACGATTCTCATACCGGTAAACTCAAGGATCGGAGGAGAAGATCTCTCGATCCCAATACCTATAGCACAGGGATGTCTTAGCGATTGCAGCTTCTGCATAACAAAGTATTCGAGACCTATTCTAAGAAGCTATAAGCCTAGAGCTATTATCAGAGCTGTTGAGAAAGCGGTTGAATCAGGTTTTAAAGAGATAGAGCTCACAGCGCAGGATACAGCTGTTTACGGATTTGATCTCGAGAAAAGATTTATGCTACCAGATCTAGTGGCTGAGATATCAGAAATTCCTGGAGATTTCATGTTAAGGATAGGCATGATGAACCCTCAATGGCTGGATAAGATCATAGACGGTTTAATAGAGGTTCTTAAAAAACCAAAGGTGTTTAAATTCGTGCATATACCTATCCAAAGCGGAGATAATAGAGTGCTTAAGATCATGAAAAGAGGATATACCGTAGAGGATTTTATAGGATACGTGAAAGAATTCAGAAATAAAATTCCTGATATTAATATAGCTACAGATATTATAGTAGGACATCCAGGAGAAGATGAGGAGGCCTTTAACAATACAGTAAACCTACTCAAGGAAATAAAATTTGATAGGATTCATATAGCTCAATACAGTATAAGGCCTTTTACAGAATCTGCTTCAATGCCTCAGATTAAGGAAAGTGTGAAGAAACAGAGATCCTCATATCTTCAGAAGCTTCAGGAAGAGATAGGTCTGAGCATAAATAAGAGTTTCATAGGATCTAGAGTGAAGACCTTGGTAGTTAAGAAAGGATACAGAGATGAGACACTAATAGGAAGAAGTACTAGCTATAGAACTGTTGTTCTCAAAAAAGAGGATTGGGTGAAACCTGGAGTGTGGGTTGATGTAGAGATCTCAGACGTTTCATTCTTTGATCTGAGAGGAAAACCTCTTGAACCCGATTAGATGTGATGTCTATGCGGTATGAAGATCTGAAAAAGCATATTGAAAGATATATAATATATATTCTGATAGATCTCTTGATTCTTCTTACAACCCTCAATATACTCAAGCTATTGCTAAGCAATTTAGGTATAGATGTTGACTTCTCTTCGTACAGTTGTGCTACCTATTGCTATCCATATTATCTGATAGCTGCATCATCATACATAGACCTACTTCTACTCGCTCTAATGCGAATTCTCATCACCTCCAGTATTCTCACAGAAATGATTCTGATTATGCTACCTATGTCATCTGTATTGTTCTACCTAGATCTCTTCACTAGGAAAGGGCTTTCACTTACAATACTTCCATTTATAGTTATCTATTCAAAGGATTCTTTTCAATCCTTAAGCATAGACCTAGGACAACTCTCTCTTCTAATATTTACGATAATATTAGTCTTAAGATTCAGATCCAGAATAGATCTGAGAAAAACCTAGAAGGAAGAAAGAGATCTTTTCACGGTAATCCTGTTGATATAATATAATAATATGAAAGAAGGTATTAAAAGCCATGGACTTATGATTCCTGCCACTATCATGGTGTAAAGAGGGATCATGGATATTAGTGTTGATATAGCTATAGATAGATTATAATGTTTCCTGCTTCCTCCTACATATGCCAGAGCTTTATAGAATCTTTCTAGAGGAACTCTGACACTTACCGATATCTCTATTGAAAGAAGAATAGAAACCACATATGGTATGAGAGGATCTCTATATCTCGCTACGAGAATTAATGCTACGAGTATAAGTGAGAGAAACACTGAGAAAATGATCATGTTATTTCTAAGCCATATATTTATGTTCCTTCTTATAAACTCTAAGGCCATGTTGAACACGCCCGCTAAGAAGTCTTTGTTGGAAATGATTCTGAGAGAGCCTGAAGTATGCTTATCATTAGTCTCGACACGCTTTCTAGATCCTCTCTGGGTATGTCTTCAGCACTCCAAGGGTCTATGTCAGTTACTATTTTCAACTTATCACTATCATGGTAATAGATTTGAATATATAGATCGATTCCCACTCCAATTGTAATAGCATAAATGGTTCTGAGAAGAGCTTTGAGAGATCCTTCCGTCTTAATTTTATGTTCTTCTATCACTTTAAAGAACTCACTAGATTGAATAGTGTTAACTATACTCATATAAACCTCTTCTAGATTTCTGCCTTGTAGCTCGTATTCTATATAAGCTTTAGAAGGTATCTTCTCTACATGATAGATAGCTCCTTCGGATAGAACCCTTGAGAGATAAATTGTTGAGATTCCTACACCTGTCAAGCTTCCGAAGAATAGTATGGTTGTGTTAAGAACTGGGATCTCTTGCTTTAATATGAATATATATAGAAAAACCGATGTCACTATGGAAAGAATGCTAAGAGCTAGTCCATAGAGCATGAAGCTTACCAAGATAGATCTTCTAGCAATCCAATCGGTTGCACCAGAGATCATTGCAGAGCTTGAGTATCTGGTATAACTCTCTCTATAAGCCTTGAGATAAATGATCATCACCATCGCAACGTAGATTCCATATAGAATTATAAGAACTAGGATCTGGTATATATCCACGGAAATTAATCTGAGAATATAAACGGTAGATCCTGTGTAGATCACAATGTTATCTACATTGTCTCTGACCATGAGATTTCCAAGAAATTCTATGTTATCTCGGATCCTCATATCAGCGTTAGAACGAATCTCTTTAATTTCTACAACAGATATTGTAGGGGTAAGCTCTTTAGCTAGATCTCTGAATAAAGAGTACGCATTACTACTAGAGCTAATTATAATCTCAGCATTAGGAGTTATAATGAAGTTAAATATATTCGTATATCTGAAGTCAAGCAGATCTTCTAAGCTGTATAGGTTAGAGATAAATGTGTTGTTGGAAGGAAGCATATATGATTCTAGAGATACTTCATATCTTGAGTTCTCATAATATATGAAACCTCTTTCAGGAGTTTTTCTTCCTAAAACTAGTACTCTGTCTCCGCAGATAATGTCAAAGAAAGAGTTGAACTTCTCTAACAGAGACTTATTATAGCACTCTACCACTATGATGCTATCGCTTCTAATAAAGAAATTTTGATCCTTAATAACAAGTGGTGTATCCAGATAGATCCTATATATATCAAGTATCTTACTATAATTAAATAGCATGATATTATCTAAAACACTTCCAGAAGTTATGAGCACAGGTGCTGGAAGTCCTTTTAGATCTTCAACTTCTAGATTTATCCTCGGAGTTGCGACCCAGCTTATTAGTATTAGAGATGTTAGTACTAGAGCTATGCTTATTACTATGGTGAGTTCTTTAAATAGAAAGAGTTTAAATTGTGTGAGAATGATCCTAAGTTTGGCACCTAGAGAGATCAGTTCTAGATCTCTTCTAAACAAATCTTCGAATCCTCTTCCCTCATCGCTTGTGCTCTCAGCTTTTCTGTATATAGATATTGCTATAATGAGAATCAGGAAATACAATGCTATATAGATCATTTCAAGTTGAAGAATACTCTCTCACCCAGACCCCGTAAATGCTGATATTAATGTGTACACAGGAATTGAAAGACCGCTTCCCACGAGAAGTGCTGTTGCGTATATAGAGATCCTCTCTTGAGCTTCTATTCCAAAGCGAGATACAAATAGCCGAATGAACGAGCCTAATAAGAATAGTATTCCATAGTCTGGTGTAAGAGAAAATCCTATGATAAATGGTATAGGTGAAACTCTTAAAGGCGTTACCAAACCTACTAGCAATATTAATAGCATGTATAGAAAGCCTACTAGAATACCCCCGCCCAGTACTGAGAGATCTAGCTGTCCTTTATAGACTAATATAGACCAGTTAACATAAGGAAGCCATCTTATTAGAGAAGTAGGATTTGTTTCAGGTCTGAAGATATAATCTAGAAGTATCACGCCGTAGAAGAGTGTGGTCTGAAGTCCTATCAGAAATGATATCACGAAGATTGATAAAAGCTTTACTACTGATACTCTCAGCATTCGCGATAGCTTGATTATATTGCCTGTAGCACCGCTGAGACTGCCGGGCATAGGTATCCCAAGGTAGTGATCCATGAAAACATATGGTGTGAATCCTCTGAATCCTGTTACATATAGATATACAGTGTTAAATGGATAGAGAGATTGAGCTGCTATTCCGGCTTCACCGACAGCTATTGTAGTTACCATTATAAGTATAGGAAGTAGTATTAGAACCCATACAAGCGAAAATATTATATATTCATATGTGATAGGTTGACGAGCGTATAAGTATGTTGCAAGGAACAGAGAGATAAATCCCAGGATCATTAATACGAATAATATTGCATCTCTACCTTTCAAACTTATCCTACTGATAGAAGTTATGGCATCTCTAAGTTTGTAGACATAGAGAAAGGCTATGGTCATGACAGAACCAAATATCACCGAAGCTTCATACCATGAAGCATGGTACATTATGTTATCAATACCTACCTCACCTCCTCCCAGCTCAAATAATCTCAGGCTGTATCCTAGAGGTAGTATTAACAGGGCTGCTAGAATGCTGCTGAGTCCTATACTTGCGGATGTTCTGGGAGGAATGATCATTGATATAAAAAGAATTATAAAGTTAAGGGATAAAGCCATTACAGACCCTTTTATAATAGTGTTAAGATCGCTACTAAGATCTATGGAAGGTTCGTTGAAAATAAATACTAGTAGCTGAAGTATGAAGCCTATGAGAATAGCTCTATATATGCCTCTGAAATTTCTGATGTTATTTAGAAAACCTGATATTATAAATGAGGTCACAGCTATTGGATACGGTAGGTTCATTTTATCGATAAACACATGTCTATAGAGATATGCTAGTAAAACTCCTGAAAGACTTAGCAATCCTATGAACACATATGTAGGCATATAAGAGCATAGAATACCGTAAAAACATCCTTCTCTGCTATAAAGCCATGTAGGAAAATCTGTTCCGTAGAAGAATCTCTCATAAACGTATTTCGTATAGGCATTAGTTATGAGCATACCTGATGTTATTATAGTCGAAAAAGAAATTCCATAAGCTGCTACAGAACCAGCTATAATAGATCTTAGAGAACTTCTTCTTCCAAGTATTATTCTCACAAGTATTGGAGTTATTACGAGAGAGATCTCAGCTGTAGTGTATCCTGTGGTTGCATAGCCATATGTATCAATAAAACCCATTAAAAGTCCTACTAGAACCCCGTATATAAAACCTCTCTTAAGCTCGTTTCTAATCCTAGTCTCCTCTGATAAGATTCTTTCTTGAATCTCTTTTTTCATAAATGTCCTTGTAGATATATAATTCTCCTAGAAATAATATTTTCAAAAGATCTTCAGAAGAGAAGGTCAAACGGTTCGTGAATTCATCATAACTCAGTTAACCCGGCTTCTATCATCCCTTTTTCTGCTTCTTCTCTTCCTTACTTTCTTTTTCAGATTTACCTTTTGCTTCAGATTTTTTCTCCTCTAGCCCCATAAATATAGTGGTTCTCTGTCTTCCTCCCATTCCACATCTCCCTAGTATTTTTTCTTATCTCTTAAATATTATTTTTCACATAAACCTATAAAGATCTAGATGAGGTAATACCTAATAATCCCATTATTCTATACTAGATATGCTAGATGTCATTATATATATCCTAGCATATGTCACAGTAGAGCATTATGAGCGAGATATCTTCGGAAGATCTGAAGCTCACCCGCAGGGAGTTTCAGGAGAATAAAAGAGAGGATTCTATAAACATAGCAGTACCTCATATAAGAGTGTATCATAAGTCTAAGAGAGGAAATCTAAGTAGAGTATATGATCTGATGAGAAGAGCGAGAGAGGAGAGTAATGTAAATATATTTCTGCTCCCTAGCGGCTTTCTCTATGGTCCTTTAACCGAATCGCATGAATATTCACAGCATGGCTTCAAAAAATATGCTGAGAGAATCCCTGGAGACGTTACGGCAATTCTAGAAGAGCTTTCCAAGAAATTTGGAGTCTATATTATCACAGGATCTATATTAGAGAAGGCGGGGCCAAGAATTTTCTCTACATCAATAGTAATATCACCTTTCCAAGAAGGAGTTGTGTATAGATATAGGAAAATGACTTTAAGTGATAATGAGATCTCATATCTATCACCTGGAAGAGAGCCTGGGATAGTAGAGATAGCGAATCTAAGAATAGGTATTCTTCTCGAAGAAGATCTGTTCATGCCTGAGATAGCTAGGGTGCTAGCTTTAGAAAGAACAGATCTTCTCATTTTTTTCAGTAAGCTTGTGAAGAAGTTTACAGAGGTTAAACCTCTGGTTATATCAAGAGCTCTGGAGAATTCTACTACTGTGATAAATGTTGGAGGAATTCTAAATATCAATGGAGAAGACGTGGTTAATGTAAAGACACTAATTGTAAGAGGAAATGGAAGTATAGAAGGTGAGAGCAGAGACGATGGTGAAGAGATTTTCTACATGACTATAAGAATAAAAGATCCTAAGAAGAGAATAAGCAAGAGAGTGAATAATGATGTGATAAAGAACCTGATAAGATATATGAGAAAACGTAAGCTGTTAGTATGATAAATCTTATGAAGAGACTTCCAATCGAATTCTAGAGATTAGAGAGATTAGAAACTTAAAGATCAAGAGATTCGAATTTTTTCTCAGTCGATGAAGACCTCTGTTATCTTAAGCTGTGCATTCTAGATCATGATCATTTACTATCTAAGGATCTTATGGTGTATTCCAGGAATATGCTTTCGCTAAATGACTTCTAGTCGTGGAAATAAGAATGAGATACAAGATCCATTGTATGCTACGCTGATCTATTCATATTATTATCTCTCTATCCACTATCTTAGAATAAATAATTGAGAGTAAACTATAGAATGTGGGGATTGTAAATGCTAGGATATGACAGGAGAAGGTTTCTACGAGAGCTGTATATAGATGGTGTTACTTATAGATACTATTCTCTCAAGGCTTTATCTGAAGCAGGTTTTGATAGGATAAACAGGCTTCCTCTCAGCCTAAGAATAATTCTTGAATCTTTGCTGAGAAATTATGATGGAAAGACTGTTGCATGGGAGGATCTGGAGCATGTTATTAACTGGAGTAAGAACCCTACTGAGATCAGAGAGATTCCTTTCAAAGTTGCCAGGGTTATTATGCAGGATTTCACAGGAGTACCAGCGATATTAGATCTAGCTGCTATGAGAGATGTAGCTAAAGATCTTAATATGGATCCAAGTATTATAAATCCTCTAGTTCCAGTGGATCTTATAATAGATCACTCTATTCAAGTAGATTACTGGGGTTCTGCAGATGCTTTAAGACTTAACATAAAAGCTGAGATGGAGAGAAATATAGAGAGATATAGATTTCTTAAGTGGGCTCAGAACGCCTTTAAAAACCTTAAAGTGTATCCGCCAGGCATAGGTATAATACACCAGATAAACCTCGAGTACATAGCTAAGGTAGTCATGGCATCTGAAAGCGAGGAGGGTCTTGTAGCGTACTTCGATACCGTGATAGGTACAGACTCTCACACGACAATGATTAATGGATTAGGAGTTTTAGGATGGGGTGTGGGAGGTATCGAGGCTGAGGCAGCCATGTTAGGAGAACCTGTTATAGTTCCTACTCCAGAGGTTTTCGGAGTTCAAGTATATGGTGAGCTAAGGCCGGGGGTTACTGCTACAGATATAGTGCTTCATGTTACAGAACTTCTAAGGAGACATGGTGTTGTAGGACGTTTTGTAGAGTTCTTTGGCGAGAGTGTAAAGCATCTGGATGTTCCTACTAGAGCTACTATAGCTAACATGGCTCCAGAATACGGATCTACAACAGCTTTATTTCCTGTAGATGAAGAAACGATCAGATATTTAAGAATGACTGGAAGAAGCGAGCATCAGATTAAACTTGTTAAAGCATATTTCGAGGCTCAGGGCATGTTTGGAATTCCTGGGGAAAATGATGTAGAGTATACGAAAGTAATAGATCTAGATCTGAGCGAGATAGAACCCATAGTATCAGGCCCTACACTACCTTGGCAGAAGAGAAGGCTTTCCGAAGTTAGAGAGAGCTTCCTAAAGCTAGTTGAGGAGAGGAATAAGAAGAGAGGTCTTCCTGCCTCAGCCATTATTAGTAGACAGATAAAGCTTGACGGAGCTCTTCACGAGATTAGAGATGGAGATATACTTATTGCGGCTATAACAAGCTGTACCAACACAAGTAATCCCGAGGTAATGATAGGGGCTGGAATACTCGCCAGAAAAGCTGTTGAAAGAGGTTTGAAAGTGCCTAAGCATGTTAAAACAAGTCTTGCACCGGGTTCCAGAGTTGTGACAGAGTATCTATCGAGATCAGGATTGCTAGAGTATCTAGAGAAGCTAGGATTCTACGTCGTAGGATATGGATGCACTACATGCATAGGCAACTCAGGTCCTCTACCAGAAGATATAAGCAAAGCCTTGAGCGAGGGAGATTTACTGGGTGTTTCTGTTCTTTCCGGCAACAGAAATTTCGAGAGCAGAGTTCATCCTGATATAAGAGCTAACTATCTTATGTCTCCCATACTCGTAGTAGCATACGCTATAGCAGGAAACATAATGAAAGATCTCTCTAAAGAACCTTTGGGTGTGGATCCTAGTGGGAAACATGTTTATCTTAAAGACATATGGCCTTCTAGAGAAGAGATAATAGAATTCATGAACAAATATATATCTAGAGAGATCTTCGAAGAGAAATACTCTAGAATAAATGAAGAAGCACCAGAAGAATGGAAGAAGCTTGAGGCACCTCTAGGAGAAACATATGAGTGGGATGAGAAGAGTACCTATATAAGAAAACCTCCTTTCTTTGATGATTTTAAACTTGAGGAAGTTCCAGGAATAAAAGATATTAAGGGTGCTAGAATACTTCTTCTACTCGGAGATTCTATAACAACAGATCACATATCTCCTGCAGGTGCTATAGATCCTAAAAGTCCAGCAGGTCAGTATCTCATATCTAAGGGTGTTAAGGTGTCTGAATTTAACACCTATGGAGCTAGAAGAGGAAATCACGAGGTCATGGTTAGAGGTACTTTCGCTAGTAAAAGCCTTAGAAATCTTCTTCTAGCAGACAGGAATATATTGGGAGGATACACCTTATACGCACCTACTGGAGAGATTATGAGCGTGTATGATGCATCGGTAAGATACTCTGAGAGAGGAGTGCCTTTGCTAGTTATTGCAGGCGAGAATTATGGTGCTGGGAGTTCTAGAGATTGGGCTGCTAAAGGACCTAAGCTACTTGGTGTAAAAGTTGTTATAGCTAAGAGCTTTGAAAGAATCCACAGATCTAATCTTGTTGGCATGGGTATAATACCGCTTCAATTCCTTGAAGGAGAAGGCTTTGAAGATCTAAGGTTAGACGGATCTGAGGAGATAGATATAATAGGTCTTGAGAATGCTAAGCCAAGGGATATTGTTAGAATGATTGTGAAGAAACCTAATGGGGAGATCATCGAGAAAAAGCTTCTCCTCAGAATAGATACAGAGACTGAGATGGAGTATGTGAGGAATGGAGGAATACTGCCTTATGTGCTGAGGAAGATACTGAAGAGAGTTCAGAAATAAAATGATAATAGTAGAAAGCTTTAGAGCTAGAGGTCATGAGAATATAAGAGCAAGACATAGGACAACTCTAGAGATAACGAGAGAGAGTGATCTAACTCCGAGAGGAGATTGCATTGTAGCAGTATCTTCAGAGAAGAGTGTAGCAGATCTAAGTCAGGATATTAAGGAGGGTATAAGAAGAGGGTTTCACGTGGCTCTGATAATTAGAACAAGAAATGCATGGGATTATGTGATAGGAAGGGGGAGTCCTATGCTTGTATTAAGTGATCCTTTTAGAATAGTTGTGAGGAGAAGTGGTTTCATAGATCAGAAGACTCTCATGATTCATGCATCGAAGGCAGCGTCAGATCTAGATAGAAAATTGATAGAAGATCTAAGGGCGAGAGATAGCATTGTTGATATAACAATTATAGTATCAAAATCTTTAGATGATTTGATCAAAGAGATCAATTATAGTATAGAGAGATGAAAAAGATTTATTTTGAGAGTTATTTAGAAGGTTTTTTAGAAGCTCTCTCCAGGAATCTTCTTGCGGCTTCTGCTTCCTCTGCTGGGATCTCTTTGTGACAGAACCACCAGTCAAAACATGTATACTGTTTAAGTCTTTCAGAGGCTTGATCCACGGTTGAAGCCGGTGGAATTATAACTCTCTCTCCTATAACTTCATTGTTAGGCCAGTTTGCAGGTATCGCAACCTTGTATTTGTCACTTACCTGCAGAGCTTTGACCATTCTCAGTATTTCATCTATATTTCTTCCAAGTTCTGCTGGATAGTAGAGGATAGCTCTTATAATGCCATTAGGATCTACTATAAATACAGATCTAACAGTATGTGTTGCAGATGCAGCATGTATCATTCCAAGCTTGTTGGCAATAGATCCTGTAGGATCTGCTATTATAGGGAATGGGATCTCTTTTCCTAGTTTTTCTTTAATCCACTCACTCCACTTAATATGACTATACGAGCTATCAATACTTAGTCCTATAAGCTCTGTATTTAGCTCTTTGAAATCGTTGTAGCGACTGGCAAATGCATAGAACTCTGTAGTACATACGGGGGTGAAATCTGCTGGATGGCTGAATAGAACGAACCATTTACCTTTATAGTCGTCTGGCAGAACCTTCTTACCATGGGTTGTTAGCACGTCTAGTGTTGGGAATCTCTCGCCTATTAAAGGTATTGAACCAGGCATGCAACCACCTTATCAGTCATATATGCTTTGAAGGCTTATAAGGTTGTTCTTTCTCATTCCCATATTTAACAGGATCTTTTGTTAATTCCAAGATTTTTAATAAGAAGATCTAGAAATTTTAGATCAGAATTCTATAGATTCCTTAGAGTAATACATAGTAGTACTATGACATGTTTTTTAAGGCATCTCGAGTAAGGTGTGAATATGGTGAATAAGCTTAACAATTATATATGCTTGTAAGAATTGTGGTCATGTCTTATACGTATACTCTAGAGTAAACCATGAGAACTTTAGTATACTAACTCCTTACGAGCTTAAATACAGACTTCTAAAAACCAGATGTCCTAATTGCGGGAGAGAGATTATAATAGATAAAATAGATCCTATCAATGATCTGATAATTTTGAGAAGAGGAGAAGCCGAAAAGATCTTAAAGATCGCTAGGTAGAAGAAGTTTTGCTAAGTACGTATATTTAGACGTCCTGTGCTAATAATATTATATAGAGTTCTAGAGGGATCTTCTACTTCTAGATCCTTGAAGAAACTACTCCTTCTAGTAGCTATCTCAACACTTCTTAGATGTAAACATGAGCTCCTCTTCTTTTTTAAGACCACGTTAATTATAAAGTCTTTGCATGTGCACATAACACGTGGTATGATGAGATAATCTCTCTCACCACCTCTATATATAAAATAGGTTTCACTTCCATGTCTTAACCTGTAGAGTCTTCCGCTTAAAAGGATCTCTAGAACTCTCTCATCTTTTAAAATGATGTTATCCTCTAGATCTGAGAGCTCTCTCTCAAGAGATTCAATACTCATATCGATAGATATCTCCAAATTAGAGTCTTAGCATGTCTCCTTAATATGGATTGAAACAGAGCTGAGCTTCTATGACGTGTAAGAACAAGAGATCTTAGAATGCTTTTGAAGACCTCTAGTACTAGTACATATGGTAGCATAGAGGAAGAAATATGACAATAATGCTATATAAACAAATAGATATTTATCAGATATAGAACCTTCTATATTTGGAGTATAGTTGGGAAACCCTTATATGTTGCTTATATTATGGATATAGTGAGAGGTTTCTATGGGGAGGAGAAAGAAGAGATCTGTTAGGAAAACTCATTGGAGAGATAGGAAGCCTCCTAAAGTATTTCAATGTCCTTTATGTGGTGCAGTCTCTGTTGTTGTGAGAATCGAAGATGAGAATGGTAATAGAATTGCCTATATATCATGTTCAAATCCTAGATGTAGAATGAGGTCTAGAATATCTGGTATTCCACCGCTTTACACTCCTATAGATGTGTATTCGAGATTCATGGATCTCTATACTGAGGGTAAGGCAGAGATATGGTTTGAAGAGGCGGGGAGAGATGTGGAGAGGGAGAGTGGAGGAGTATCTGAGGAAGAGGAAAGCTGATGGTAAAAAGACTGTTTTTGCATTAATAGATCCAGAGAAGATATCTGATGATCTTAGGGATCTAGAGTATACCAGCAAGATCTTATCAAGTGAAGGTTTAGATCTATTTCTCGTAGGAGGAAGTCTAGGAGTAGCTGGAGAGAAGCTTGATGAAGTGGTAAAAATATTGAGAGAGACAAAATTACCAGTAGTACTCTTCCCGGGAAGTGTAGCTGGCATATCTAAGTATGCTGATGCAATACTCTTTATATCTTTATTAAACAGCGACGAGCCTTACTATATAATAGGAGCACAAGTTGAAGGAGGTATCATAGTAAGAAAGCTAGGTCTAGAAGCACTACCTACAGCATATATAATCATAGGAGAGGGCGGGGCTGCAGGATATATAGGAAGAGCGAGACCGATCCCATGGAATATGAGTAGCATAGCACTCGCATACGCTATAGCTGCTGAGCTTCTAGGCATGAGACTAATATATCTAGAAGCAGGGTCTGGAGTAGAAAGATCTGTTCCTAAAGAAATGGTTAGCCTTATAAGAAAGAATACAAATCTCTACATAATAACTGGCGGAGGTATTAGAAATCCTAGCACAGCATGCGAACTACTTGAAGCAGGTTCAGATGCTATAGTGCTGGGAACTATCATAGAAAAAGATCTTGAGAAAGCAGTAGAGATCCTGAGAACCATTAAAAACAACAGATGTAGCTCCTCTTCGTAGTTATTTTCTCACAAGAACTTCTACAAGCTAAGAGATAAGATTATAAGCTTTCTCATAAAATCTATTCAGTGGCTGGGCCCGTAGCTCAGCATGGTAGAGCGGCGGGCTCTTAACCCGTAGGCCAGGTAATGGGCGGAAGTCCCGGGTTCAAATCCCGGCGGGCCCGCCACATAATGTTCTACCTTAATTATAGTCCTTTGTTAATAGAGTTCAGCAGAGCTTCAAAGATTGCAGTGGTAGAGGCGTGCCAACTGCTACAGCTAATGTAGTTGTTTAAGGGTTTAGATATGATATAGCTTTTGATATTATTACTTTCAGCATGGATCAAGTGTGGAGATATCTTAGCATTTATTTCGGAGATCATGCAAACGATAATGCGTAGAATAGATACTATTCTGAAGGTAGCAGGGTTTTAAGTGCTTATATTTTTAATAACTTAGTGAATTAAATTAAAGTGGTAGATAAGCATGGAAAGTGGTTATAGAGTGGTTGCTACTTTCTCTATAGTCGCTGCAGATCCTTCTGTAGGTGATGTAGGAGTTGGTGTAGCGTCAAAGTTTCTAGCCGTAGGTCATATAGTTCCGTGGGCTGAGACTGAGGTTGGCGCTGTAGCTACACAGGCTTGGGCTAATGTAAGGTTCGGTCCTAAAGCTCTTCAGTATCTGAGGAAAGGATTGAAACCTGAGAATGTGTTAGAGAAGCTAATAAGCGGTGATCCAAGGCGTGAGCATAGACAGATAGGAATAGTAAATGCTAGAGGTGAGAGTGCGGCATATACAGGAAGTCAATGTCTACCTTATGCTGGTCATATTAAAGGAGATGGCTACACTGTCCAAGGCAATATGATTGTTGGTCAAGAGGTTTTAGAGGCGATGGCTAAAGCCTTTGAAACCACTAGAGGTGAACTTGTTGATAAGATTCTTGCTGCTCTAGAAGCAGGCGATAAGGCTGGCGGTGATAGAAGAGGTAAACAGTCTGCAGCTATACTAGTTCTCAGAAGATGTGGTGGCTATGGAGGTTGTAGAGAGGGTGTTGATAAATATGTAGATATAAGAGTTGATGATCATCAGGAGCCTGTTCAGGAGTTGAAGAGAATATTTAAACTTTGGGAAGCTTTTCTTCTGAGAAGAGAACCTGAGACAGAACTATATGAATGGGATCAGGTGTGGAAAGATATTGCAAGAGCACTCATAAAGCTGAATTATCTGCATAGAATGCCTAGAAGCCCTAGCAGTAGAACTCTGTATAAAGCATTTGAGAGATGGGCTGCCGAGAATAATCTGGAGAACAAGATAAGAAGAGATAAAAAGATCTGGAAGTCTGTGTATAAGTATATAATTGAAGTTGCAGGAATAGAATGAAGACTATGAAGAATTTGAAGAGATGGTCAAAGGCTCTACAGTAGGAGAGCATCATAGCATCTTATTTTTTGTACATGCATTTATATGCTAATCTAATATCTTAGCAGGTTGCATTAAAATACCTACGAGGAACACTATACGGTGAGTAGATAGATGTATCTAACAAAGATCGAGGAGAAAATGTATAATGGTGAATATGGTGAGTATGTTTCAAAAGCTATTAGAATCATAGTGAAAGTAGGAGAAAGCCTGAATGCGTCAAGATTAATCAATATAAGGCATGCTCACATCTCAGGAGTAGGATACTCTAACCTAGGTGATGCAGGTCTTACATTTTTAAAAGATCTAGCTAGAGAGAATGTTAAGTTCAGAACCTATACAACCGCTAACCCTGGCTCGGTTGATATTGAAAGCTATAACTATTTCAGCTATGGAGAGGAGTTTCTGAAGAAACAGATAGAGATATTAGAGCTTTATAGAAGCATGGGTGTTAACACATTCACATGCACGCCTTATCACATTAGAACGCCTAGATTCGGAGAACATCTTGCATGGGCTGAGAGTAATGCTGTTCTTATTGCCAACTCTATTTACGGTGCCAGAACTAATAGAGAGGCAGGTCCTCTCGCATTATTCTCGGCTATAGTAGGTAAAACATATTATAGCGGCGTTCATATTAAAAGCGGAAGGATACCTAGAATCAGATTTCTCGTAAGAGATCTTAAGGATAGCTTTGTAGAAGCAGGTTTACTAGGACTCATGATCGGAAGGATCTCTCGAGATAAGATACCACTTCTCTCAGGAGCTAGCAGACTGGGTTTTGAAAGATTGAAAACGCTACTTGCTGCGGCAGGGAGTACAGGGTCTATGAGCATGATCTTAATTGAAGGAGTCACACCCATGGAAATTCCTATGTCTGAGATCCTGGAGAATATAGAAGATACTATAGTGATAGATAGGAAAGATATAAAGATATATCATGATGAAGAACCCTTCCTATGTGATGATCCTGAGGCGTATCTCATTGGATGTCCTCACAATTCTATCGAGGTATTAAAAGAGTTGAGAAACATTGCGACCAGATTCTCTGGGAAAACTAGCAAACCGGTATGGGTTTTAATACCCCCGGAGTATGAGAGTAATCAGGTAATCAGAGATGATCTAGAGTTTCTCAGGTCAAAAGGCTTCATAATATTAAAGGGTATCTGTCCTGTTATATCACCGTTATCTCAGCTAGGTTTTAAGTGTATAGGAACTATATCTTCTAAAGCACTATTTTATATGCCGAAACTATCTGGTGTTAAGGTTCGCTTACTAGATCTGTATGATCTTGTTGCGGAAGCTTTCAATTATAAAACTTCTTAAATCTATAGATCTCTATTTAAACCTCCTTTCCATAGCTTCAGATTCTCTAGAAGCATATCGAGAATCTCTTTGTATTCAAACACGTACCTTTCATGAGATCTGCTTCTAATAAGTTTCTTTCCAAAACATTCATAGAAGTACTTATTCTGAAAATCTATCACGGCCAAGAAGCTAACAGGAGTATAATTCATGATCCTAGGCCTAACAGTTTTATCCTCTATGCAAAGACTTTTAATCATCTCGCTGAACAAGCTGTTCAAGATCTCCTCTTGAATCTCTTTTCTAGGACGTGTAAGCACAGGTCTTCTTAGTATCCTGCCAAAACCCTTCTGAGGCTGATCGCTTTTCTCCTCCTCCTTATACATGGACTCGATCTCTCTCTTAACGTAGTAACTTTTATTTACCACAAGTTCGTGAAGAGCGCTCTCAATAGAACTAGACCCTACGCTTACAATAATATGAGGAGCTCTTGCCTCAGGTTCGCTAGAGTATTTAATCCCAGAATCTATCTTGCGTGCTGTGAGAAGCAGAGAAACAGGATCTCTAGTATAGTAGTATATCACGAGATCGAACAAGAAAGATTTTTTAGGACATCTCTCAAAAGAAACGATTGCTGAAGACCACCAGAAAGGTTCTCCATATCTTCCACAGCTCTCTATAGAAGCTCTTATATACATATTCACCACCACTAAACTATAATTTTATACTTCATTTAACTAAATCGTTTATAAAATTATGTATGATCTTAAGGGGTAGAAGGTGGTAAGAATGCCGCCGAGGGGATTCGAACCCCTGACCGCCCGGTATCTGATAAGCTACTTCAGCCGGGCGCTCTCCCAGCTGAGCTACGGCGGCATTCTCCTATAACTAATTCCTATGTTAGGATTTATTTATTTTCTATATAGATCTTTCTTCTGTTAAAATAGATGTTTCATGCGTTGGTTAGATCCTGAGATCTGTTAGTGTTATAACCATATATGCTTATTTCTAGCAGAGAGAATCAGGGATATTATGAATTGCTTCTTCTTATTATTTTAATGATCTGAGTTTCAGATATATAGAGAGAGCGTATGTCTTATCAACTTTTCTCTTAATTTCTACTATCTCCTTTAGAACGAGTTTCTCATCATCGCTTATGTAGTTCCAGAAGCGCTCTACAAGGTCTATAGCGTGTTTCTCTGGTATGTCTGTATATAGTATATCTCCTTCGTCAAAATGTCTTCCTACTAATACATTACCTCTAATAGATATAGCTACAGACGAGCCTGTTCGAGCTATATCAAGAGCCTTTCCTCTCTCTTGAATCTGCATAATAATACCAATTCTCTTACCATCTTCTCTCATGAGAGGGTATCCAGGTCTTATAACTCCTCCTAGAACTTCTACACCTACTATTGCAGGCTCGCTTCTTCTGAATACATATCCTGGTAGAACTCTGATCTTGCCTGGTCTGTATATGTTGTCAAGTTCTCTCCTAATCTCCTCATTCTTCTCTCTCTCAACCCACTCTAGATAATCCTCTACTAATCTGTAAATTATGTTATTAGAGAAGACTGGTATCCTGTTAACCTCAACGATCTCTTTAGCATCTTTATGCATTCCAACATTGAAGAGCATGATAACACCATAGTACTTATTACTCTCTCTAGTGATCAGAGCTTCTAGAGCTTCATTTTTATTTAGAGGACCTACATCAGCTATTCTAATAGGTATAGATCTTCTTCTGAGCATGCTTACCAAAGCCTCGAGAGTTCCAAGAGTATCAGCCTTAAGCACAACTCCTGCCGTATCTGGAGAGAATATTCTGAGTTCTCTAACTTCTTCGTAAACCTCCTTCATTACGCTCTCAATATCTTCTTCACTCCATACAACTCTTAGAGGAGCTCCCGCGATACTGCTCTCAACATCAGGTGCAACGATCTTAACACCTGAAGCAGCGTAAACAGATTCAATGCTTAGAAATCTATCTGTAGGAGCTCTCATTTCATCAAGAGGTTTAGGAAGTAGCAGTGCTCTCACACGACTTCTTATAGGACCTTCAACACCTGCTGTTACAAATAGATCTCCTCTTCTTATTATCCCATCATATATTATCACATCAAGCGTTGTACCTAGTCCAGGCTCTTCTTTAACCTCTAATATAACGCCTTTGGCAGGTCCTTCAGCATATCTAAGCTTCTCCGACATGTATTGCTGTGTTAGACCTGCGAGTACTGCTAGAAGTTCGGGTATGCCTTCTCCTGTTTTCGCTGATACCGGAACTATTGCCACAGTCCTCCTGAAATCTCTCACTCTATCGAATCTCTCGGCATTGAAATTTAATGTGAGAAGAGATCCCGCTATACTATATACCTTATCATCTAGAAGTTTTTGAACTTCTCTATCTTGCATTTTAATAGATTCTAGGAAGGGTTTATCTATATAAGGTCTCCAACCAGGGATCTTATCTATCTTATTAGCTGCTACTAGAAAGGGTACTCTTCTAGATCTTAAAATCTCTATACTCTCAATAGTTTGGGGTTTCACACCATCTATAATATCGATCACAAGTATGGCTATATCAGCTATAGAACCTCCTCTAGCTCTTAGATTGGCAAATGCCTCATGTCCTGGCGTATCTATAAATAAAAGTCCTGGTATCTGAAGCTTGAAGTTTATTATTTTTCTGAGAGGTTCTGCAATACTTTCTATGACATGAGCTGGAACAAAGCTTGCTCCAATATGCTGTGTCATCTCACCAGCTTCCTTCTTAACGACAGCTGTTCCTCTGATCTTATCTAATAGAGATGTTTTGCCATGATCTACATGTCCTAACACGACTACTATAGGAGACCTTAGTCTTCTCTCCATTTTACTCTCTCTAAAATACTATCTAGTTATAATAGTAAAATAAAAGGATCTCATAGGTTTTTAAGTTAGAATAGTATTTTTAGTATGGATTAAATTGGCTGGGAAGAGAAGAGATAAAGGACAGTCCCATCAGACAAGACCTGTGAGAGCAGGTCCTCCTAAGTGGGTTAGAATGAGTCCGGAAGAGATTGAGGTTCTGGTAGTAGAACTAGCTAAAATGGGTTATCCTCCGTCAATGATAGGGATAATACTAAGAGATCAGTATGGAATTCCTCTTGTAAAGAGTGTGACTGGGATGAGGGTGACAGAAATACTTGAGAAACATGGTTTAAAACCTGAGATACCGGAGGATCTAGCTAATCTAATTAGAAGAGCAGTAAACTTGAGAAGACATTTAAGTGAGCATCCTAAAGACAAGCACAGTCAGAGAGGTCTTATAGAGATAGAATCTAAGATAAGAAGTCTAGCTAAGTATTACAAGAGATCAGGAAAGTTGCCTCAGGATTGGGAGTACGATCCTGAGAAGGCTAAGACTTTAATAGCTAGAATGCTCTCATCGAAGACCTAGATCTATGGATTAAGAATCTCTATCATCCCCAAAATATAACTTCTCAATATATTCATTAATTAGGCTGTTAAATTGTCTGAGGAGATTTCAGGCTACATCAAGAAAATGATCGACAGAATCGCTAACGAGGGATATTTTACAGAGATATTAGTACATCCAGATATAGACTCAGTTCTTGCCGCGTCTATGATACTTAGACTGGCTAGTTTGAAGGATTACGAGATCGGTGTCTCGGCATCAGAGCTTTCTGAAGAGCCTTCTGAGAAAACTCTTGTTATAGGTTTTTCAAGGCCTAAGACTTTTTTTAGAGGGTATATAATCGGTAAGAATAAGGTTTTTTCATCCAGAGAGGATAGAATCATTCTAATACCACATGCCTCTAGCATAGCAAGATATGTCGCCGAGAGTATCCAGAAGATCTATACCATACCTAGGGAGATGAGAAGTCTCGCGCTAGCCTCCTATCTCTATACATCAACGGATAACGGTATGCTACATAACTTGAGCGATGAAACTGTAAGAACGTCTTCGGACATTTTTGGTGTAGATGCTGCTAGAATAGTTGTAGGTTTGAAGATGATGGGTTTCTATGACGAAAGTTATATAGATAGGAATCTTATAAACACTATAGATCCTTTTATTCCAGGAATTTCCGGAAGAAGAAATGTAGTTAGCGAGTTAATGAAAGAAATAGGTTCTGGAAGAGGTAGAGATTATATTGAGAAGGTATCTGAGATTATTAATACCAAGATTAATCTTAGAATACTTGAGGTAGGGAATAAACCATACTATGAGCAATCATACCCCTTCATAGATCCTTATGAGGCTGTGCATTGTATAAACATGGCTATCAACAGAGATCCTGTAATGACAACGCTATACATAGCAACCGGGTTGTCGGGTATAAGCATGATTTCTATTAAATGTAAAGATGATCTCGTTAAAGTTATAGAGACGGTATACAAGATCATAGAAAGAGAAGGTTCTGAGATCGGGTATCACAAGATCGATAACACTAGATTGGTTGAAATAAGTATTGGAGAGTGCTCTAGAGAGATTTTATATGAAGTCTATCTAATACTCAAAGATCTAAAGATGTTTCAAGAAACTCTAGTCTTCAGATGTGGCGGCAGATATCTATATCCTCTAAGAAAACCACTGCCCTACTCAAGAGATCTCTTGAAACAAATGCAAGGCATGTTTATAGAAAGCGATGAATTAAAGAAGATCTCTGAGGTGCACAGGCTGATTGAGGATTTATATGGAGACTAGAATTGAATTAGATGATGAGAGAAAAGCTAGAGCTATAATAGCATCTCTTGAGCCGGATAACATAGGGATACCAGAAGGAATATCTCTAGAAGTACTCCAGGATCAAAGCGAAGTCGTGGTCAGACTTATCTGCGAAAGTGAGAGAATTCTAACATGCAGATCTACACTAGATGAGATATTAATGTTAATAGATAAGACTAGAAAAGTACTTTTCGAAGATCTACAATAGGTAGACTATTTAATATTTATAAATGGTTTATAGATAAATCTAACGGTGTTCCGATTTGAAGAAGAGAATTATACCTACAGCGCTAACCATCGCAGGTGTTGACAGCGGAGGAGGTGCAGGAATAGCGGCGGATCTTAAGACTTTTGCCGCTATAGGAGTTCACGGACTTGTCGCGGTAACCAGTGTAACAGCTCAGAACACCTACTCTGTAATGGGGATTCAAGATATATCTCCTCAGATGGTGGAGCTTCAGATAAGAGCTGTAGCTGATGACATGGGTGTTGATGCTGCTAAGACTGGTATGCTTAGCAATCCTGAGATTGTGAGAACGGTTGCAAGAGTTGTAAGAAGCTATGGATTTCCGCTGGTAGTAGATCCTGTTATATATGCTAAGAGTGGTGCTAGACTTCTACTAGAAGAAGCTGTAGAAGTATTAGAGAGAGAACTTCTACCAGAAGCTCTGATAGTAACTCCTAATAGAATGGAAGCTGAGAAGCTTGCAGGTATGAAGATACATTCTCTAGAAGATGCCGAGATAGCTGCTACAAAGATCTCTAGAGAGTATGGGGTTAGAGCGGTTGTTGTGAAGGGAGGTCATATGGAAGGTAGTAGCAGTGTTGATGTTCTCTACTATGAAGGTACCATCAGAAGGTTTGAAACTCCAAGAGTTGAGGGATGCACGCATGGTACCGGGTGCTCATTCTCAGCGGCTATAGCAGCGTATATTGCCAAAGGCTTTGATCTCGTTGAATCTGTTAGAAGAGCCAAGGAGTTTATATACAATGCTATACTTAGATCTTATAAAATTGGTAGAGGGCACTGTCCTGTTAACCCATCTGCAAATGTGGATCTTGACGCAGAGATCTATAGAGCTCAGAAAGCTCTTAATGAAGTAGTAGAAGAGCTTATATCAAAAAGATCCGAAGAACTGGCAAGATTAATACCAGAGGTTCAGATGAACATAGTATACTCACCACCAGCATACCTAGCTAAAGATATAAAAGATGTAGTAGGCATACCTGGTAGAATAGTCAATTATATGGGAAGAGCCAAGGCCTCAGGATATCCTCAGCCTGGTGCTTCGAGTCACATGGCTAGAGCTGTGCTTACAATGATGCAATTTGATCCAGAGATCAGATCGGGAGTTAACATAGCATATTCTGAAGATATTATAAGAGCTCTAAAAGAACTTGATTTCAAGATATCATATTTTGATCGCAGAGAAGAACCTGAAGAGATCAAAAGAATTGAAGGTGGAACAACTAGATGGGGTATTGAACAAGCTGTGAAGAGGATCAACAACATACCAGATGTTGTGATAGACTTTGGAGAGCATGGTAAAGAACCTCTTATAATGATCTTCGGAAAAGATCCAAGAGATGTAGCAGATAAGTTAAATAGATTAATCGATAAGCTGATCTCCTCTTCTCAGAAAAATTAATTCAAGATAGATCTCTAAATGCCGTAGTAAAAGCTTCTTCCAGATTAGAATAGAGGAAGAGAGATCTAAGGGTTTATTTTCATCTATTATCATACGATGTTTTCTTATGCTCTTCTAACACTATTCTCTATAATTCTATAAGGGCATTTATCCCAGTTTCTCACACATAATTCAGCCTCGTATATTGTGAGGTATCTTCTTAGAGATTTGCAATATGCTGCAGTTATTATCGTTTCTTTTCTTATCTCAACACTTCTGAGCTCGTAATATGTGCAATCAGATCTATACTCTCTAGGATTTCTAATAGCATATATATGAGGATAGAGTCTTGTTTTATCCGGCACTGTTTTAGCATTGCTATCAGAGGATTCAGCCATTATATGCTTTCACGCTCTTCTTGATATCATTATTGCTATGTATGAGACAAGTCTTCTTCCACTACTCTCTATAGATCCTATTATTATATCTTCTGTATTGATAGCATCTTTAAGTCTGCTTCTGATTATATTATATACAGTAGCTGTTTTACTTATGTTTTTCCCTCTTCCTACTAGAACTAATTTCTCGATACCTTGATTAAGTCTTACTATAGCTTCTGTAGCGTAGGTCATAGGTCTTTCTCTTCCTATGATCAGAATTGGATGCTTGCTTACAAACTTACCGTTTACTACTGAGAACTCTTTCTCACTCATATAGTAAGACCATTATCCTATCTTAGATTGAAGTTAATAAGCTCAAGAACACATGAGGAACATAAGATTCCACATGATTAATCTTAAAAATATTAATATATATCGTTAGCAGGGAGGCTATTGAGTATAAGAGTAGGATTGATCGGAGCAGGATATTGGGGCAGGAATATTGCAAGAGCAAGTATAGATTCCAAGATACTACATCTTGATAGAGTCTATGATATAGACTATGGGAGGGCTTTAGAACTAGCTCGTATGTACGGTGTGAAAGCATATAGAGATCTAGAGAGATTTATAGAGGAAGGAGACCTAGATGCTATTCTAATTGCTGTGCCAGCAGATCAACTTTATCCAGTAGCTTTGAAAGTTATCGAGAGAAAAAAGAATCTTTTTATCGAAAAACCTGTTGGAGTAAACCTGAGAGAGGTTAGAGATCTAAGAATTAAATGCGAGAATTATGGATTAGTAGCTGTACCGGGATTCATCTCTAGATTTGATCCTGTAGTGAGATATTTCAGAGAACTTATCAAGGAGAGAGGTTCTCCAACTTATATAAGTATACAAAGATCTGGGAGAAGAGCTGAGAGGTATATAAGAACACATATACTACTGGATCTAGGAGTTCACGATATAGATATACTCTTCTTCTTGCTCGAGAAAGATATAGATGTTATTAATGCAGAGATAACAAAGATCAATAATGATCTAGCGTATACAGCGTACATGAAGTATGAAGGAGGGTTTGCAGTACTTCACTCAGATCCTCTGCCTCTCATGAAGATTAGAAAGCTTATTATTAATTTTGATGATAGAAGCTTTTACGAAGGAGATCTGGTTACATCTGAGGTCAGAGAGGTCTTCAGAGAGGGAATTTCAAAATATAACAAGATTATAGCAGAGGAAGAACCCTTAATAGCTGAGCTGAAAGCATTCGCAGAAAGAGTTTTAGGAAGAGATTCCGAGGCTCCGACTCTGCGAGATGCTGAAAGAGTTCATGAGATTGTTGAAAGAATATTAAGAATAGGTAGTAAATAGTTGTGGGTATTATCATGATGATACCAGGAGAAGTTCGGATACCGCGGAGAAAACATGCTTATATCACATATCTTCTCATAGCAGTTAATACAGTAATATACATGATCACATCATACAAAAGCTACTTCATTACAGCGGATACCAGAATTATATGGGATTACGGCTTTATCCCGGGATATCTGAGCTCTTTGGATGGATGGATCAGGATTCTCACGTCAATGTTTCTTCATGCAAATATCCTTCATATATTCTTTAACATGTATTTCCTCTTCATATTTGGAAGAGATGTAGAGAATTTCCTAGGACCTTTTAGATATCTATTGCTCTACATGATCTCGGGATTCGTGGCCTCAATGACTCACACTTCTATGATTCCTGTCGAAGGTATGGAAAACCTAGGAATACCAGCGATCGGAGCTTCGGGAGCTATCAGCGGAGTTCTAGGAGCATTCTTACTTTTATATCCCGGAGCTAGACTAGTGCTATGCATACCTATTATAGTATTCCCTCTATGTGGTGTCACGTCGTCATCCTTCTTTATAATATTCTGGTTTATTCTCCAAATAGTCTCAGCATATCTTCAAGCAGGTTCTGTAGCTTTCTTCGCTCATGTAGGAGGATTTCTAGCAGGTATGATGATGTTATATCTCTTAGGAAGAGATCTTGCTGAGAAGAACTTGACTTTACTTCCAGAAAGGATAGACTTTGACTACGTGAGATTCTCCGTAGATAAGGGGTATGGACTTATTAGAAGAGGTCTGGGGAGATTCTCGAGATCTATAATGATTATAATGATTATAGTGGTGATCAGCGGTCTTCTATATTCTGCATACGATTCAACAAAGGATTATGCTGTATACGCTATAAGCGTTAAAGCATCTCTAACAGTATCTGGAGGTACTTACGAGTCTGAGGCAATAGTGATTATAGTAAGGAAGAATGCATCTCCAAGCTATGTGATAGCACCGATAGCTGATGACATAATTAGAGTTTTATTCAACAGACTCTACTCGGCAGGATACATAGTTAATAACTCGCTCGCTGATTTCAATGGCTCTATACAGCTTCAAAACCAGAGAGTAGTAATAGAAGGTTTAAAAGCACCTCCAGTATTTCTAGATCTATACATGCCTCTAGCATCCTATGATAGTAGCGGTGTTATAGTATATGGTTATGGAAATGCTACAACAGAGCTTCTCAGCTGCACAGCCGGCGGTTTTTGTACGATAGGTGGTGTATGGAAATATAATTATTTTGATCTAAGAAGAATAGGTGTAGAAGGAGTTAGAGAGCTTTTCACCATACCCATACTTATATCACTTATAGTTTCATTGACGGTGTTGATAATACTTCTAAAGAGGTATGATTTAAAAATCTCTCTCATGTGAGTCTTTATAAGAAACTAGATTACATGTATAAAAGCAATTTTAGAACCAAGTTTATTAGAGGGTATATGAGTGAAGAGGATTGGGTGACGGCATTGTCCTCCTACTATAGTGGTATCAAGGTTCCCTGGGTTCCTACAAGAGAGGAATTCATAGAACAGGCTCTAGATCTTGCCCAGGTTGGTCCAGGCGATGTAGTATATGATCTAGGTTGCGGAGATGGTAGAATAGTCATAGCTGCTGCGAAGAGAGGTGCTAAGGCTGTATGTGTAGAGCTTAATCCAGATCTGATTGCAAGAGCTATGGAGAATGCTAGAAAGCATGGTGTTGATCATATGATCAGATTCATTCAAGATGATTTCATGAATGTAGATCTATCAGACGCATCTGTTGTCTATATGTATCTTCTTACAAGTGTTAATGAAATGTTGAAGCCTAAACTAGCCAAAGAACTGAAGAAAGGTGCTAGGGTTATCAGTCTCGACTTTGTAATATCAGGTTGGAAAGAATCTAAAGTTCTTAGAGTATCATCGCCAGCTAGATCTGGGGTCTACTACTTATATATAATAGGTTATAGTGATAGATAGAATCTTTCAAGAAAGAATCTTTATTTTAGCTATTTCAACTTTTCTAACAGGATATATTTTTTTAGCTACTTCGAATAGTTGAGACTGAATCTTTCCTGAGATCACGTCTTTAATAATTTCATCAAGAGTTGACTGCTTAGAGATCTCTGAAATCACATTATACATATTTCTTCTAATAAGTTTCTTCTGAGATGTTTTGCACGTATATGTTGTGAAAGCCACCGCAGAAATTCTCAGCTTAGAACCGTCTTTTGTCTCAAGATTTGCTATGAGAGAGATCTTACTACTTTTCCTCTTTGTAAGACTTCTCAGATAATCTCTAGAGAGGTAGACTTCTCTAAAAGCGGTTCTGGCGGTGCTATCTTCTACTCCTATGATTTTCAAAATAAATCTCATGTGAAGCTGTGACACATCGCCTGTTAGATCGTATAATGTGACCTCGATACTTCTATTTAAAATCTTCGAAGAATCATCGGCAGGTATTGTTGCTACAGGTATCTCGCCGAGTATAGATGGTGATAATACTGTGAACCACTTCTTATACTTCCACTTTTCACGACCAGATACACGTGGCGCAGGCATTATTTACACACTATTAGAGTGATATCTCTGGAGACTATTAAGCATTACAATCTACAGATCTTATTAGTTTGAGGATTAAAGCTGGAAGGCTAAACATAAAAGAACTTGAAAACCTGTGAATAATCATTTGATGAGAAACGGTGAGAGTAGATAAGATCTATTTCATTATCTAGAGAGCTCCAGGTATCTCTATGATAGCTCCGGAGAGATATGGGTTCTTCTCCTCGATAAGATAGTAAACTACCTTAGAAACCTCCTCAGGTTTAGCAGCTCGTTTCAAAGGCAGTTTTCTCTCTAACTCTCTTCTATATCTCTCTATCTCAGGCTTCTCGATCCATGAAGGTGCCACTCCGACTACTATAATATCTTTCTCGGCAAGTATTTCTGCGAGGTATCTAGTTACAGCGTTTAAAGCGGTTTTCGAGGCTATATAAGCTGGTGAAGGTTTCAAAGGATCATATATTTTATGACCTCTCAAAGATGAGAGGCATGATATGTTAACTATAACACCATCTCTCATATACTTTGAAGCTTCGATAGCTATTTGATATGGTATTATAAGATTGAGAGTTAACACTTCAATCCATCTCTCATAGGTTATAATACGAGGATTCGTGTCATCCCACATAGCAGCACTATTTATCACAGCATCAATACCTTTAAAACAATTGTATGCGTTCTCAATAAGCCTACTCACATTTTTATCTCTAATCAGATCTTGTTCTACATAACATACCTTATCTTTCAAATCTTCGATAGATCTTCTTTTCTCAGGATCTAGTTTATCTAGAGATTTAAAAGATCTAACTACTGCAATAATTTTATGACCTCTTCTAATGCCTTCTAATAAGAGATGAGAACCTAGAAATCCTGTGGCTCCTGTTAAAAGCACTCGTAGAGAGCCCAAGAAAAACACCTTCTATGGGTTTGAATTCTAATACTTTCTAGCCAGCCTAGCTATAGTTCTCGCAGGCCTACCGCATATAATACACTTAAGATCTCCTACATCAACTTCTTCCAAAGGAGTTCCGAGAAGATCTACGCCATGCCATGTTTCAGAGAGTTTATGACCGCAAGAATTGGAGCCGCACCAAGGAACCTCTATGATTCCTCCATCTTCCTTCAAGATCTTTTCGACATCCTCCATATTATTTGCTCTTCTCACTCTAGACCTAAACTCACTCCAAGATCTCCTTTTCATCTCTTCCTTCATTTCTCCGAAGACTTCTCTAATTCTTTTCAGGATCTCATCTCTTCTAATAGTCTCACGCTTCATAAGATCTCTTCTGAGTATTGTGACGGTTTCACTTTTAATCTCTCTAGGCCCGATCTCTATTCTCACGGGAACGCCTTTTATCTCGTATTTATAGAACTTCTCAAAAGGTTTACTCTCTCTATCAAGATCTGCCAAAGCTCTTATACCGTTCTCTCTAAGCTCTTCCTCGATTGATTTCGCATGATTCCATACCAGATCCGTCTCACTCTCGCTAGAGGTTGAGGGTATGGGTATTATTATAACCTGTATAGGTGCGAAATCAGGAGGTAGTATGAGACCTCTCTCATCTCCGTGGATTGCTATCAGAGATGCTACAACTCTATCTGAGACACCATAACTAGTCTGCCATCCATAGTCCATAGAGCCATCCCTGAGATGTATCCTGACCTCGAAAACTCTAGTGAATGTCTGGCCTAGATGATGTACCGTGCCTATCTGGAGAGCTCTTCCATCAGGCATTAAAGTGTCGAATGCTATCGTATATATAGCTCCGGCAAACTTATCCCATTCAGGTCTCTTAGAGATCACATAGGGTATGCCTAGCTCATCAAAAAATCTTTTATAGATCTCTATAGCCTCTGCAACCTGTCTATCAGCATCTTCAAAACTCTCATGAAGTGTATGAGCTTCTTTAAATGTTGTCACCTCCCTTAATCTGATCATAGGTCTTGTAGCTTTGGTCTCGTATCTGAACATACTGACTATTTGATAGAGTTTCTTAGGAAGATCTCTATAGCTATGATACCATAGAGACTCCATATATGTTATAGGAATCTCACTAGTAGGTCTTAAAGCTAGTTTTACATCAAGAGGCTCCATACCTCCATGGGTAACCCAGTAGACTTGGTCTTCGAATCCTCTTATATGCTCGCTCTCTTTCTTCATCATATCTTCTGTGATCAGTAGAGGGAAAAGAACCTCCTCATGTCCTGTTGAGTTAAGAAGATCTCTGAGAAGCTTCAATACTAATTCTCTGATCTTAAAACCATAAGGCCTCCAAACACCCATCCCCTTTATAGGATATCTTCCATAATCATACACCTCAGCCGCATCTAGAACCCAGTCAAACCACTCACTAAAGTGATCTCCATACTTTGTAGGAGGCTTCTCTATTGTAACCCCCACAAATGAGTTAGAATGCTAGAGCTAAAAAAGAAAAGAAATCAGAAAAACTCGTAGAGGATGTAAGATTCGCTAGCCTCCTAAGAGTATTAGTAGGATAGATACTATAAGCCCATAAATTCCTAGTCCCTCTGCTAGAACTATTATAAGAAATACCCTTCCAAACAGCTCCGGCTTTTCAGCCATTGCCGAGAAACCAGAAGCGCCAGCGATTCCTATTGCAAGTCCTGCTCCAATAGCAGCTAATCCTATTGCAAGTCCTGCTCCAATGAACTTACCTAATCTATCTATTCCTGAGGGTGCTGCTGCTTGAAATGCTACTCCTCCTCCTGAGATCATGAGTGAGGATATTATTATGCCTATGAATACTATTATGAGTGCTGCGAATATTAGGCTTGCCGTCACAGCATCAAACTGCATTCTAGTCTGAGCTTTTAAAGCCAATTACTTATTCACCTTCCACTATATATGTCTTTTATCTCTTTTAAAGCTCTCTCTCTGTATTCTCTTAGATTCTCTACTCTTTTCTTTCTATACTTATCTATGATCTTGATCAGCTCTTCAATGTATCTTCTCTCGTATTCTTCTCTTTTTCTCTCAAAAGATTCAATAAGATCTCTGAACAAATTATCTCCCACTCCTTGTAAGCATTTTTGATTTCATAATCTTAAGCCTTATAAATTCTTCTCGAGATCTTTCTTCTAATGCTAGTCTGATCTTCTTTATTATACTCTGATATGTTGGGATTATATAGTAATCTAGAGAATTTATAAGTTTCTGTGTGTTTCTAAGCTCTTGGATCAATCTATTTATAGATGCCTCCAGCTCACTTAATTTCACTAGATCTATGATCATGCTTCTAAGTTTTTTAGAGAGAAGATCTATATTAGGGGTTGCAAAAAGAAAACTAGGATAAGTCTCTGGAATACTCTTCTCCTCAACCTCAATTATAGGAAGTCTTATACCAAATGCTACTCTCTCCCCCACCACCAAGCTGAAGCTCTTTGGAGTACTCTCTCCGATAGAATTTAAGGTCATGAATCCTGTTTCAGCCATGGTTAGGAAGTACTGCTCATAGAGTAATGAGAGTTCGTTGAAAACCTTCTTCCTAAGTTCTGTATATCTCTCTATGGAAACTCTTATATTGAGAAGTAGAACTTCTCTCTTATCCTCAAGGATCTTTCTCACTCTGTTAATTATAGAAAGACTTCGTCTTAAAGTGATTAGATTTATCTTCGTAGGAAGTGTTTGTCTAGGGTCTACAGCCATTCTCTCTTCAACTCGAAAAAGTGTTGGTTCTATACTTAGGATGATACTTCTTTATATTGCTTTCTTTAATATTAGTGAGCTCAGATTCAGGAAGTATAGAGAGAACATCCCATGCTATGTCTAGAGTTTCCTCAATACTTCTATTCTCGTAGAAACCTTGTGAGAGAAATCTTCTTTCGAAAGCTTCTGCAAATCTTAGATACCTTCTATCAGTCTCGCTCAAGCTCTCCTCGCCAACTATAACAACAAGACTTCTCAGCTCCTGAGCTCTTGCATAAGCTGCATATAGTTGATCCTTAACTTCCGAATGATCTTCTCTAGTCTTCCCAGGACCTATACCTTCTTTCATAAGTCTTGATAGACTCATGAGAACATTTATAGGCGGGTATATACCTCTGTTGTAAAGTCCTCTATCAAGCACGATCTGACCTTCAGTTATATAACCTGTAAGATCTGGGATGGGGTGTGTGATGTCGTCGGCAGGCATTGTAAGTATAGGCATCTGAGTTATAGATCCTTTCTTACCGTGAACTCTTCCAGCTCTCTCATATATAGATGCAAGATCTGAGTACATATAACCTGGGTAGCCTTGCCTACCTGGAACCTCCTCTCTCGCAGAGCTTATCTCTCGAAGAGATTCACAATAGTTGCTCATATCATTTAATATGACTAGCACGTGCATATCTCTTTCGAAGGCTAGATACTCAGCCAGCGTGAGAGCTACTCTAGGCGTTATAAGTCTTATCATCGCAGGCTCATTGGCTAGATTGATAAACATAGCAGTCTTCTTAATGGCGCCTGTCTCTTCGAAGAACCTCCTAAAGAAGAGAGCTTCATCATATTTAACACCTATAGCAGCGAATACTACTGCGAATTCTTCTCCCTCTCTTCTCACAGTAGCCTGTCTAGCTATCTGTGCTGCTAGAGTGTTATGAGGAAGCCCTCCTCCACTAAATATAGGAAGCTTCTGACCTCTCACCAACGTATTCATACCGTCTATTGCTGATACTCCTGTTTGTATGAAGTCTTCTGGATAAGCTCTCGCAGATGGATTTAAAGGTTCACCGTTTACATCTCTTCTATCCTCAGCTATAATCTCAGGACCTCCATCAATAGGTCTGCCTAATCCATCGAAGATTCTTCCAAGCATTTCTTCAGAGACAGGCATCTCCATTGTTTTTCCTAGAAATCTAACTCTAGTACCTCTAGGACTGATCCCCATAGTACCTTCGAAAACCTGGATAACGGCGTATCCTAAACCAACTTCTAGAACTCTTCCACTGCGTTTCTCGCCATTAGGCAGCTCTATAGAGACTAACTCATCGTATGCTACATCTGTTGTTTTCTCTACTATTAGTAGGGGTCCTCTTATCTCTCTTATAGTCTCATATTCTCTCAGCACATGTGTCATCTAGATGCACCTCTCAATTCTTCAAATGCTTTCAAAAGTCTTCTCTCTAGTTCGTCTAGCTTGTCAAGTCTCTCATTTTCTACGGTGAATCTAGCCTTCACCATCTCAGTAATAATACTCTGAATCTTATCCTTTATAGATCTCACACTATAGCCCGATTCTACAAGAGCTTTCGCGTTCTCGTAGAATACTATGAGGAGCTTCATAAGTTTAAATTGTTTAGCAGGGCTGGAGAAAGCATCTATAGGATCGTATGCGTTTTGCCTTAGAAAACCATCTTTAATCATTCTAGCAACCTCAACTATAAGCTTATCTGATTCAGGAAGATTCTCAGAACCTACTAGTCTTATGACCTCGCGTAACTCATTCTCTCTTAGCAAGATATTCATAATCTGATCTCTAATAGATCTCCATGAAGGATCTACCTCTTTAGCCCACCATTCGCTGACAAGATCCGTGTATGCCGAATAGCTTGTGATCCAGTTAATAGCTGGATAATGTCTTGAGTATGCTAGAGAAGCATCTAAAGCCCAGAAAACCCTTATAAATCTTCTTGTATGGGTTGTCACAGGCTCTGTAAAATCTCCACCAGGTGGAGATACAGCACCTATTATTGTTACAGAACCCGTTCTCTCAGGTCTTCCAAGAGCTATCACTCTCCCAGCTCTCTCGTAGAACTCTGCAATCCTACTCTGCAGATAGCTTGGATAGCCTTCTTCCGCGGGCATTTCTTCTAATCTTCCAGAGATCTCTCTCAATGCCTCAGCCCATCTACTAGTCGAATCTGCTACTAGAAGAACATCGTATCCTAGATCTCTATAGTACTCTCCTATGGTCACGCCAACATATATGCTAGCTTCACGAGCTGATACAGGCATGTTGCTCGTGTTTGCTATGAGGATTGTTCTCTCCATAAGAGGTCTTCCTGTCCATGGATCTTTTGTTTGCGGGAATCTTTCAAGTACCTCAGTCATCTCATTACCTCTCTCTCCACATCCTATATAGATAACAACTCTTGCATCACTCCACATAGCTAGGCTATGAAGTGTCACGGTATTATGATATATTGATGGCATGAATCCTCCTACGAAATTATGTGTTCCTGGCACTGTTATGTCATATACAATCCAATCACCTTCTATAATCTCTATATCAACCACAGGATCTACGTCAACCACCTTGAATACTTCGGCGAGATTCTCGATCTCTTTAGATTCCTCTTTTAAAACTCTCTTAAGCAAGAGAACCTGCTCTCCTTCGTTTGCAGACGCAACATACGTAGCTATATTATCTGATCTCTCTGTTATTCTTAGGAATACTTCCTCGGGTATGGAAAGATATTTAAGAGGTATTTTTCTGGTGATCTCGTTTTTAAATTCTTCAATTTCTGATCTTAGGATTCCTACATATTTGTCATACGATAAAACTCCTCTACTAAGAGGATCTTTCGAAAGAATCTTTTCAGAGAAGAGTATTAGATCATATGGTTTCTCAATTACTATAAGATAGATCTTTTTCTCAGGATCTTGAATTATCTCCTCGAATCTATAACCTATACCTATCCTAGTGAGAATATATGAGAGTCTATCTCTAGAAGTCTTAGAAAAGCTCATTAAATAGATCCTGCTATTCCTATAGTACCCTAGCACTCTGAAGTATCCTGCCAGGAAGTATTCGAGAGCGTTGTCACTGGATCTCATTATTATAGATGGTATCTTTCTTTTACTTATCTCATTAGCTGTAATCCCTATTCTATTCATGAGATCTATGAGAACTCTAGAACTAATGTTAATCATCATGATCCTCCTACCTAAATGATCTTTAAGCTTACTAGCACTGATCCATCTTATACTCCTAGGTCTTGGATCGAATACTCTATCTATGAGATCTAGTAGAGATCTTTGATCCAATAGATCTGCAGGTAGCTGTATGCTTAAAACATCCTTACCCTCTATACTTCTAATAATACCACCGGCAGCTATCAAGCCTAATACGTATGCAAAATCTCCCTCGATCTCTTTAGGTATCGAGATATTATGTCTATCGCCTTTACGAGAGATTTTCTCAGGATGAGGTGGTTTCAATCTCGCCATCTTATATACCTTCTCAACAACATGTAGCGGGGGATTTAGAAATCCCTCCACCATAAGTAGGAATCTTCTAGGATCTACACCTATCTCTAGTGCTATCTGAGTTAGCGTGAGATTTCTCTCTCTAGAAATCTTCTGAGCTAGTCTAGAAAACTCTTCCACGATCTTACGATCCCTCACAACAGCTTCTGGAATATACTTGTAGAGATTCAAGCTAGCCCTAGTTTCTAGAGTTATCTTCCGAGGCACTGTAATTAGATCACCTTTTCTGATGCTTATAGCTGGAACCTCTACGAAGCCTTTCTCGGGATCGAATACTAGTAGTTTATGAGCTGGGGTAACCTCGAATACTCTTCCTCTACCCGTTCTAATTCTCACAATTCTATCACTTCTACCTCTATACACGTGACTTACAGGCATTCTAACGAAATTTCTTCCATTAAAACTATACACAGAGATCTCTTGCTGATAAACCTCGTAGATCTCTTCATCAACACTTGTATCAGGATCTCCTCCCTTTACCCTTTTAAATATTCTCTCTATAGGAACAAGTCTTCCACTCCCCAGAAGCACAGGAGTTCCTGGAAGCAGGCATTTACCGGTTCCAAAAGCACCTGGAATAGCTCCTGTTCCTCCTTTTGCTATTGGAAATAGAGTATCTATTATCCTCATGCCAGTGATCAGAGGTAGTACAGGATCTAACTTAGTTTTATAAGGTCTCGAAACTCTTGCAGGCCATCTTGTGAGCATTCTGACACTATATTTTTCTCCATCCCTCTCTAGAAAGGCTATGGGTTCCTCCACGCTATAGCTGCCCTCGGGATTTAGCTCTATTAGTCTACCTCTCATATTAGGGGGTATTATTATAGGATGCTTGATTAAGGGTGTCTCATCTACGTATCCTATTACATCTCCGGGTTCTAAAAACTCTCCTACCCTTAAATCCTCCTTAGGAATGAACTTGTACTTGACATCCCTAGGTAGAGAAGGAAGTTTCACACCTCTTTTCACGAAAATAGATCCTGTCTTTTCAATGATTCTTGAAAGAGGTCTCTGAACTCCGTCAAAGATCTGACCTATAAGACCGGGACCTAGCTCTACAGACAGAGGAGATCCTGTAGCGTATACAGGATCTCCAGGTCTGAGTCCTGATGTGGATTCGTATACCTGTATATAAGATCTATCTCCACTAATTCTTATGATCTCTCCAATTAATCTTGATTCGCCTACTTCTGCAACCTCATACATCTGAGGTGATGGTATGCCTTCTGCAACTACCAAGCTACCGCTAACTCTTATAATTCTGCCGATCCTCTCCATAAGCTACTCAGCTCCAAAAAGGGTTTTGCTAATAACTATTTTAAGTTCTTGCTCTACAGAGTCTATGAGAGTATCAATATCATATCTATATACGATCTCTCTGCCAGCACTATAAGTTCTAAAACCTTTTCTGATATCATTAGAAGCTTTCACATCTATATTATATCTCTTTATCAGATTTTCCTCTCCAAGTATTTCACTGATCAGCTCAACCCCTACAGGATCTGTTTCTATGATAATACTCTCTTTCTCTCTAAACTCTCTTAGAACGCTTACCAAGTATATTCTTAGAAATTTTTTATATAGATTCTTGTCCTGATTGAAAAGATTTATTATATCCTCTCTAGCTCTTCTATAGAGGCTCTCAATAGCTTTGCTTCTACTCTCTCCAATATTATTTTTGAGCTCTATTTCAAGTTTTGATCTCTTGCTCTCGATATCATACTCTATGCTTCTCAATCTCTCCTCGAAATCTCTTCTTATATCTGATGAGATTCTTTTAATTCTTTCAGTGAATATTTTCTTCAGATCTTTCTCTAAGCTTTCGTATTTTTCTTCGATTCTCTTAACAGCTTTATCGATGGTGTACTCTATGACTTTAGAAAGATCTCCATACAACTCCCATTTAGACACAAGGATCACCCTATTCCTAATGCTTTTCTTAGAACAGCTGATGCATCATACTCCTCGGTCTCACTCCATCTACTAGGGATCACTGTTATTATAGGCCATTTCTTGGTCATAGAAACCCTCTCAATATAATCTTTTATTAGATCTGCGAGATCCTTAGTTATGTATATTATAGCATAATCTCCTGAATCTATATAAGCTTGAACGATCTCTCTAATTCTCTTAGGATCTCTATCATCGACTACAATACCTTTAATACCTATTAGATTAAACATATTCACAGTATATCTATCTCCTATCACTAGCACTTTTCCTCTCTCCATAACTTCAGACTCCACGGTATTATTAGTATGTCCAGATTAAAATTCTTATAGATCACTAAGAATCATATAAAGCATGAGAGATCCAGGCCTAAACTTTATTAGGCTTTCATCAAATATATACCAACATGTTGATATGATATGAGTAAGTATATATTCATCACAGGCGGTGTTCTGAGTAGTCTTGGAAAGGGTGTTCTCACAGCCTCGGTATCTCATCTTCTCTCGAGAATGGGTTATAATGTTACGGCTGTGAAGATAGATCCTTATCTTAACGTTGATGCAGGAACTATGAATCCCTATGCACATGGAGAAGTTTTCGTAACTGAGGATGGTGGTGAAACAGATCTGGATCTAGGACATTACGAAAGATTCCTGGGAAGATCTCTTTCCAAAGATAATAACATAACAGCCGGCAAGATATATCAGTCTATAATTGAGAAAGAAAGACGAGGAGACTATCTAGGTGAGACAGTTCAGATAATACCTCACGTGACCAACGAGATTAAAGAAAAGATCAGAGAGATCGGGAGGAGTCAGGGAAGCGATATAGTAGTTATAGAAGTAGGTGGTACTGTAGGAGATATAGAAGGACTTCCATTCCTTGAAGCTGCTAGACAGATGAGACTAGATGAAGGTGTTTCAAACACTCTATATATACATGTAGCTCTAACACCTTATCATAGAGTCGTAGGAGAGGTCAAGACAAAACCTCTTCAGCATTCTGTTCAAGAGCTTAGAAGGATCGGTATTCAACCAGATGTTATTATAGTTAGAAGCGAGTATCCTATAGACACGAGTATTATAAAGAAGATCTCGCTCTTCACAAATGTACCTCCAGACTATATTTTTAACGATTATGATCTCTCAACAGTATACGAACTACCGTTAATACTCTACTCACAAGGATTTCTAAGAAAGATATCAGAGAAACTAGCTCTAGAATATAGAGAACCTCAACTTGATGACTGGATATCTTTCGTAGAGAGAATTAAGAATCCTAAGAAGAAAATTAGTATCTACATGATAGGTAAGTATACCAAGGTCAGAGATAGCTATGTAAGCATTATAGAGGCTTTAAAACATGCTTCTGCAGAGTATATGGTAGAACCAGATATCAAATGGATCGAGGCAACAGATCTGGAGAGTGGGAAGATCCAGTTCGAATACAATGAAAAAGCAGGATACCTAATACTCCCAGGATTCGGTAGGAGAGGTGCTGAAGGTAAGATAAAAGCTCTGAAGATCATTAGAGAGAATGAAGGTATAGCTCTAGGTATATGCTTCGGGCTTCAGCTAATGGCTGTTGAAATAGCCAGAAACATGGCTGGCCTTGATAAAGCTAACTCAACGGAAATAGATCCTTCAACACCTCATCCAATAGTAGATCTTCTTGAGGAGCAGAAGAGGATAGATAGACTTGGAGGAACTATGAGACTTGGTGCCAGCCTCAGTAGACTTGTTAAAGGTAGCAAGGTGTATGAGTTATATGGCTCCGAGATCATATATGAAAGACATAGACATAGATATGAGATAAACCCACGCTATCTAGATCATCTTGAGAAGAACGGGTTCGTGGTTTCAGGCTATAATGAGAGAGGATATGTAGATTTTATGGAGATGAAAGACTATAGATTCTTCATAGGAACCCAGGCACATCCAGAGTTCAAGAGCAGACCTCTCAACCCCTCACCATTATTCCTAGGTTTTGTGAGAGAGATCTTTAGAATAACCTAATCTTATATATTTCTACGATGTCAAAACAATTAGTGGGTTTAAATGCTCGGAAGAAGTGGTAGTCCGAAGATTCAAATAGCCTTAGATCTTATAGATAGAAATCTTCTCATTGAAATGGCTTTGTACGCCTATAGAAGAGGTGTTGATATCATTGAGATCGGAACACCAGCTATAAAGAGATTTGGCACGGGAATCATAGGCGAGATTAGAAGAGCCATAGGCGATGATGGCTTCATACTAGCAGATATGAAGATCGCTGACACCTCAAGACTTGAGATAGGATTAGCAGCTGATGAGGGTGCTGATGCCGTCACAATCATGGGTGTAGCATATGATGAAGTTATCTCAGAGGCTGCTAAGTCTGGAAGAGATTATAACGTAGAGGTGTGGTGTGATCTAATATATGTGGAGAGGTATGTAGAGAGAGCTCTTAGAGTGAAAGAACTAGGTCTAGACACGGTAATACTTCACGTGGGAGTTGATATCCAGAGGAAGAGAGGAGTTACAGCAGAGATTCTCGGAAGTGAGGTTGAGAAGATCTCTAGAGAAGGATTGCGAGTAGCTGTTGCAGGAGGATTAGATCCTGTCAAAGCAAGAGGTTTAATCTCTAGAGGAGCTTCTATAGTGATCATTGGAGGATGGATTACTCAAAGTGTTAATTGGAGAGAGAGAATTGATGAGGCCGTAAAGATTATCAAAGGCTAGCCAGGGTATGAAGCAACATGAATAGCATTGAAGCTGTGTGCGAGAACCTTTCTAGCAAAATTCGAGAGATATACCTGAGAAAATGCCTCAGATATGAAGAGTTAGATGTGGTAGACATAGAATCCTTATGTCGCGAGAATATAGTGAGTGGCTTGAGAAAAAGAATACTAGAGGAGATCTCGGGTAGAATAGCAGAGATGCATAGTTTATGCTCTAAAGCTTACATAGAATTGGAAGGAGATCTCTTTCAAATCGAGAGGTGGAGCGGTTTTGAAAGAATCTACATATTATCTAGAGAAGTTAATGAGATTCTCAGTAGTAAACTAGGGATCTACAGAGATCTTGTTAGGAGAGTCTCTTATTCAAACATCATCATAACCATCCTCGCACTAGTGATTCTGATTCTTTCTGTCTACCCTAGTGCTATCCTGATATTCCTATCATCAATATACTCTTTAATCCTTTTAACTCCTATATTATATTCTCAGAAGAATCCTCAGGCATCATATCTGATTCTAGGGCTACTCCTGTCTACAGGCTTCTATATACTCTATATAGCTGGTGCGGAGTATATAATCTTAGTTAGCTATGGTTTTCTAGTACTTTCAAGCATATATCTCTCTATAGTAGTGAGGAATATGCTTAATAGAATCTAGATCTTAGATCTTGATAGTTATAAATCTGTATTATACGGGTATTTAAATACCTCATTATAAGTAGAGCTTCAATGCCATCGAGGCGTGAATTTTCGACTGTTTTTCTTCAAATTAATTAGCTTCTCTAGATGAATAACTTGGAGGATGATATTATGTCCACTCCCAAGGGTTGGGCTCGGAAATTTCTCTATATAGATCTTGATAGGAGAGAGAGTAAGAGTATAGATCTCGATGGAGAAACTCTTATAAATTATGTTGGTGGCCGCGGCCTTGCAGCTAAACTTCTATGGGATTTTAACCCTATTGGTGTGGATCCTTACGCTCCCGATAATCATTTGATCCTCTCGGTAGGACCTCTTACCGCAATGCCTCTACCGAGTTCTGGTAAGATGGTTATTGCATCTAAGTCACCTCTTACGCATGGATATGGAGATGGTAATATTGGAACAAGAGCAGCTGTTGAGATGAGGAGACTAGGCTATGATGCAATAGTTATTAGAGGTAGATCTCAGAAACCTGTTGTCTTATACATATCATGTGGAGGTGTAGAATTCTCCGACGCAGAAGATCTATGGGGTCTTAATACAAGCGATACTGAGAAAAGACTTTCAGAGAAATTTGGAAAGAACGTGGGTATTCTATCCATAGGACCAGCTGGAGAGAATCTAGTTAGATTCGCAACAGTCATAAGTGAATTTGGAAGATCTGCTGGAAGACCTGGTATGGGTGCTGTAATGGGTTCTAAGAAGATCAAAGCGATAGTTTTAAAGGGATGTAGAGATCCTGAGGTTAGCGATAGAAAAGAACTTGTTAAGATCGGTATGGATGCTTATAATGCTGTAAAAACATCCTCAGGATATGGATTCTGGATGAGACAAGGTACCAACATGACCGTTGAATGGGCTCAGATGAATTCTGTTCTCCCAGCATATAACTTCAGAGAGGGAGTATTCGAATTCTACTCGGGGATCGATGGTTACATGCTTGAAAGCATGAGAATCCATCAGAAAGGATGTCCCATGTGTAATATGCCTTGTGGTCATGTTGTGAAGTATGTGACAGATATAGCATCCGGAGAGGCTGAGCTTGATTATGAGAATGTAGCTATGCTAGGATCTAATCTAGGTATTTCACCTCTAAACAGAGTTTCAAGATTGAATTATCTGGCAGATACCTTGGGTATGGATACCATATCACTCGGATCCGTAATAGGTTTTGCTATGGAGGTCTCAGAGAAGAAATTAATTAAGGAGAAGATCGAGTGGGGAGATTATAAGACTGCTGTAAAACTTGCTGAGGACATAGCTTTTAGAAGAGAATTAGGAGATATTCTAGCTGAAGGTGTTAAAAAAGCTTCCGAGATTATAGGAGGCGGATCTGGCGATTATGCTATGCATGTTAAAGGTCTCGAAATATCAGCCTATGATTGTCACGCTGCAGAGGGTATGGCTCTAGCTTATGGAACATCACCTATAGGAGCTCATCATAAGGATGCGTGGTTTATAACTCTAGATGTTAAAATGGGAAGACTCACATACTCGCCTGAGAAAGTTGAGAGGCTAGTATGGATGCAGAATATAAGAGGAGGACTTTTTGAATCTATTACAACCTGTAGATTTCCATGGGTTGAGCTGGGAATAGATCTAGAGTTCTACCCAAGACTTTTGAAAGCATCAACAGGAATCGATTTTACATGGGATTCAATCCACGAGCTAGGAAATAGAATATACTCGCTTATAAGAAGCTTTTGGATCAGAGAGTATGTAGCGGAAGGTCGAGGATGGAGCTTTGAAATGGATATACCTCCTAAGAGATGGTTTAAAGAACCTCTTACAAAAGGACCTCTAGCGGGATCTAGACTAGATCTAGATAGATATATAGAGCTTCTGAAGCATTACTACAGGTTGAGAGGTTGGAATAGTAATGGAATTCCTCTGAAAAACACTCTGGAAAAGTTGAAAATTGGTTTTGTAGCAGATGATCTGAGGAAAATTGGAGTTGTGGTATAGAAAGCTAGTATCAGGAGATCCTAATAGGATTTATAAGGAAATATATTTCCTTATGCTCTCAGAAGGTATAACCCCTATCTTGCCAGAAAGTATTGACACAAGATCCTCCACATCATATCTTTTCACAATTGTAAAAGCCCATGACATTGAATAAGAGTATGGGTAGGATAGGAATGCTGAATTAGCTCTATTTCTCAAACTTCTTCTAAGATAAGATCTTATGTTTATGATTGTGCTATACATGTCATGAGATATGAGTTGCGGAGGGTATACTCTTCTTAGGATAGATAGAAGTCTGGTCTCATCAGAGGATAGAAGCTCCTCGATAACCTCTATTCCTAAACGACAGGAGTAGGAGGATATAACTCTACTGATAAACCCGCTAAATCTCTCCTGAAGACCTCTTAATATTACTCTGCTCACTAGATTAAGTATAGAAAGCTCTATCTCCTGACACAACATTTCAGAGATTTCCGGATAATCTGTTAAGAGTTCTGCGAGAAGTTCGAGTCCTGCGAGATCTGATGCCATCACTATGGCAGGTTCTTGTGGGATTATCTTTGATATATCTTTATAGTAGTATGATATTCTGCCAAAACCTCTTCTATCAAGATCCTCTAAAGCTTTAGAGAGACTTATCTCTTCTCTAAGATATTCTTCAAATACTTTCTGAAGATCTATGGGAGCTATCTCTATAGCTCTTCTAAGAGCATCGTAATCTCTTCTTGCGAGAATCTGTAGTAATGAAGATAGTATCTTTATAGAGATCAGATTCTCAGATGCGCTGAATATTCGATATAGATCATAACTATACCTACCAAGCCTATTAAATAGATCATGAAGATATGTATTTAGAGAGAGTTCAAATAAAAGTATGTTTCTAGGCTCTACGTTCTTCGCATACTGATAATAGCTCGTCTCTTTGAGAACTTCGAAGAATTCTTCGGGTGATTCTGTTTGGATAAGATCCTGAATCTCTCTATCTTTAAGACATGTAGAGTATAAGGTTCTCAATTTTGGAAGAATATAGAGTACATCTGGAGATAGACTCAGTATATGACACCTCTATTCCCGCTTAAGACCATATATCTCTAGAAATCTATCTACAGCTCTTACCACTGCTATGCTACCTTTCTCTGAAAGTTTCTTCTCTATGATCTCGAGTTCTCTTGAGAGTTTCTCTTCATATTCTCTCTTTATCTTCTCTATCTCTTTTGATGCTCTCTCTCTAGCATCTCTAAGCATTATCTCAGCATCTTTTCTGAGTTCTTCTTCGAATCTTTTCAGAAGTTCTGAGATTTCTTTTTCAATATCTTCCTTATCTTTATCAGATCTCTCTATTTCTTCGCTTATCTTCTTCTCTATCTCTTCAACTACAGATAGTATTCTCTTAACGTATGATTCCCTCACTTAAATCTCCTTATAAAACTATCTCTCACCCTTTAAAATCTTTCTAGCACATACTATGTATCCTGTATGTCCTATCATTCTGGTGGATGGTCTTACAGATTCTTTTTTAATCTCGTATCTTCTTTCGAGAATCTCATGTGCAGAGATATCAATCCATTTCTCTTCAGATAAGAGAGAATCGATAAGTTTGTTCAACTGATTTATTGTAGGTATGAAGAAAACCACCGGAGCACTCTCTCTAAGAGCTGTATACACGCTCTCTGTAACCCTCCAGGGATCTGGAAGATCTATTAGAGCTCCATCGAGATCTTTTTCATCAACTCCTTCTGCGATATCTCTGATCTTGATTTCTACATATGGATCAAGACCTAGTTTTCTTAGATTCTCAATAGCTATCTGAGCTAGATCCTCTCTAATTTCATATCCATAGATCTTCCCATTGGGAGCAACAGATCTCGCTAGAAAAGCTGTTGCAACACCGGATCCCACACCTGCTTCGAGAAATCTTTTTCCTGGAGATACGTCAAGCTTTAAAAGAATCAATCCAAGGTCTTTGGGGTAAAGCACCTGGGTAGGTCTTTTAAAGATCTTATAGACTAGATCTTCTAAAGTAGGTTTTAGAATATATGCTCTAAATCCTACAGAGGTTTCTACAGCCGAACCATAGATCCTTCCAATAATATTTCTATGATCTATGTAACCTCGATCGCTGCCAAATCTAGCCTGGCTAGAAGTTTTGAGAACATACTTTCTTCTCTGATCTATGTAGAGAAGAATGAGATCACCTTCATTCACAAATTTCTCACTATCAGGATTCAGAACTGGTGTCAATCTTCATCTCTCAGCAATACCAACCCTCATCATCTATAAAAATATTAGGAAGCTGCAGGTATGTAGATCTTGATTCTTCTATTTGCAGAGTACAGTCTTATAATATTCTCGCTCTCCATATATCTCAGAAGCTGTCTAGCTATGGAGTATGAAACTCCCATCTTCTCCTTAATAGTATAGGGTGTGATCACCTTGAGATCTTTAATTTCTTTCTTAGCTCTTTCAATGATCTCTTCATTTAGAACACTTGCTCCCTTCCTTGATTCTTCCTTCTTAGAAGGTTTTTCCTTCTCCTTTTTAGCAGTCTCCATAGTTTTTTTCTGTCTCTTCTCCATAGCTGATATAGGTTTCTTACCTTTAGTTCCCATACTACTCCCTATAATGACTTGTTTAGTGGAGGATAAAATAGCTTTGCATGAAACCATACTCATGAGTTAGGATATCTCTATCAAACGAGATCTTCCAGGGATTTTACTTATAATATCTTTAGGCTCAATAGCTCTGATCATAGTCTCATAGTTCTTATACTTCTCAATCCATTTTCTAATAATCTTATCAGCGATCTCGTGAGGGTTCTCAGAGCCTGGTATTATTATGGCGTAGGCTAGAGCTCTATCTCTTATAATATCTGGAGGAGCTATAAAGACTCTAGGATATCCTTCTTTAACGATCTCAATACCTATACCTAGTTTAAGTTCTACACCTCTGATCCACTTTCTCTCACCATAGATCATAAAAGATCCTTTTGCAAGATACTCTCCAGAAGGAGGTGATTTAGAAACCTGAGAACCTCTTACATAGTATACATCTATAGATCCATAGCCTAGAGTCCACGCCCTACTATAACAACCTGCTAGAAGAGCTACCTCAGTAATACTTTTTTCACTACCTTTATCGGGATTCTTCAATATAAATACAGAGCCTCCTTGTATATCGGCGTGAAAGAACAGATCTTGCTCCTCAAGATATTTTCTTACAATACTCTCATTCTGGTCAGCATCTCTACCTCCTATAGCGATTAAACCTTCAGAAGTTATATACCAGTGATATCTTTCATACCATTCGATCTTTTTCAAACTTCTGATACTCATGATATCTCTGGACATCTCAATCTCTTTTTTTCTCCTGCTCAGTTTTTCTTCTATGTTTTTCGTTTCATCATCGATTCTTTTAATACTCTTCTCTATCTGAGAAATCTTTTTTCTCAGATCTATGTAGAATTTCTTGAGATCTTCTCTTGGATCAAATTCTAGAGATAGATCTCCTAGACTTAATATAATCTTCATGTTTCGAAATTCGATCTTCATGTTATCAAGATCTTGAGGACATACGCTGGGATTCTTAATATGAGTCTTATAGCATTCAAGTATTTTTTCTAAGTCCAAGTAATTCTTCTCTATAAAAGAAAGATATTCTCTATATGAATTAAGACTCTTCTCAAGATCTTCTCTAGAAGTCTTTAATCTTCCTAAGATCTCTCTAAGCTTTCTAATCTCAGAATCTTCTTGTACTTCTCTTAGAATACTCTTTGTATAGTACTCATCTAGAATACTATTAAAACTATCCCTGGGTTTACAATCTATATCTCTAGATATCGGGGTGATCGAGTAGAAGTCTATAGGATTATTATTCTCGTCATAGACTACGCATGGTCTGGCATTCCTAAGAATTTCTTCTATAAATTTTTCAGCTCTAGCTATGATACCTTCTATCATGCTAAGATCTTGTTTCTTGGGATCAAGATCTCTACCTAGATTCTCTCTATAGAGAAACTCTTCAGAGATTTCTGGAGGTATTCCCAGGCCTATTACAAGACCTCTTATAATATCATAGCCTTTCATAAAATTCTTCAAAAGCTTCTCTCTATCTTTCTCACATAAAATAACACTTCTTGCTGGAGGACTCTTATAGATCAGTCCAGGTCTCAGAATTCTATCTCTGGTTTTCACAACCTTACTAACAGTTTTTATAACTCCGTTTAGGTCTCTAAGGATTATAACTCCTCTCGGTATAAGTTCTAGAGTTAGAATATAACTATCTCTGCCGCATGAGATCTCTATATCTAAGATCCTTTCACAAGGTACTTGTCTGATATCTGATATTCTGCAATCTCTCACGAATCTCCTCATAAGCTCTATGAATCCTTTCATGCTCTCCATATCTCTTCTTTCAAAGATCTCTCTAGTTGAGAGAAACACGTGAGAACCCGGCATAGCAACTAGGTATAGTCTCTCTCCAGAACTACTTCTAAGTCTTATAACTATATCTCCCTTGAATCCATATATGTTATCTATGTATGAGTTTCTAAGCTTTTCAGAGACTTCTCTAACCCATATACTTAAATCAATCCAATTCATATTTTTAATTGACATACTCAATACAATCCTTACCAAGATAAAGGTGGTCTGATGAGTAATATTAGTTATAAGCTGTATCTAATTAGAGTATCTATAGGCGTGATATTCGCATGGATCTACACTTTAGTAAGAAGTCTACTAGCTATAGGTCCAGACCCTATAGACTACATAGTGCTCTCCACATCACTCATGGTTTCAGGAGTGGTTGTAGGAGGATATATATCGAGACTTCTAGGATATCCTTTTAGAAAGTACGTCATAACTCAGATAGCGGTATATTACCTATCAACCGTAATATTATGAAAGTATGAAAGATCTCTGTTAAAAATATTTAGATAGATGATCTAGAGTTCTTCAACGTATATAGGTACCTCGATCCTTAGAATCTTTCCTCTCCTCATGATCTCTAGCTCTACAGATCCTTTATCAATACTATCCTCAACAACTCTCCTCAGATCTATCGCGGTAGCGATCTCTACATCATTTGCTTTCATGATTATATCTCCATCTCTAACACCTCTAGAATAAGCAGGAGCTCCTGGAATAGATCTTACTACTACAACTCCTTTCTTAACACCCACACCTAAGGCTTTCGCGATCTCTTGAGTTAGAGGAGCTACGTACACACCTATCCAAGCTCTCACAGGTCTTCCATACTTAGAGATCATATGTATGAATCTCTTCACATGATTTATAGGTAGTGCAAAACCTATTCCTTGTGCGAAAGGTATTATAGCTGTAGCTACTCCTATAGCCTCGCCCTCTAAATTAACTAGAGGTCCTCCACTGTTGCCAGGATTTATCGCAGCATCTGTCTGTATAAGATCCTCGAGCACTAAATCCGCTTCTCCGAATATCGTTCTTCCCACAGCACTGATAACACCCATTGAGACTGAAGGTCCTGGAAGTCCTAGAGGAGAGCCTATGGCGAAAACTATCTCGCCAACTTTTATCTTATCTGAATCACCCATTCTAAGGATTTTTATATCATCTCTATCTATATGCACTAACGCTAGATCTCTTGATCTATCTCTTGCAATAACAGTACCCTCACCACTAGCTCCGTCAGAATATAATATCTTAACATTTCGAACATCTCCTACAACATGTGCGTTGGTTACAGCAAGTCTCTCGCCAACTATAAAACCTGAACCTACTCCTCTCATAGGCTGTCCAAAACCTATTATACTCCAGAGGTCTACTTTCTCTACAATTATCATTATAACAGATTCCTTAACTCTATCTATAACCTCTGAGATCTCTTTGTTTAAATTCTCTAGAATACCGTTCATAAGAAGACCCTAGTTACAGGCTGTATAGAGGCTTAAAAACTAGATTCTCGAATAATGATCTTCTATGACATTTTAAAAGATTATACAATCTACTGGGGTGCTAAGCCTATGAGGAAGGTTAGAAGAGGTATAGAAGCTGTGTATGGAGGTATAATAATAGCGGTTCTTATATCTATGTTCATAGGCTTCTATGTTATGATACTTAGTAATCAAGAAGAGAGCTATAAAGAGATCATAGGATCTCTCGAGAGGGAGAGAGTAAGAAATATGGAGAACATCGAACTCTCCAAGAGTAATAATTCTCTCATTCTTTACTCCACGACAGGGAGTAGAATTATAATGATCATAGCTAGAGGATCTGATAAAACATACTATCTAGATCTACGTGAAAATCCTCTGGAGGTGCCTGAGAACAGCTATAGAGCAGTACCTTACAATATATCAGAATGGATTCGAAGCATGTGGTCTGAAGGGTTTAAGATATACTTCTTAACAAGCTTGGGCAATATGATAGATCTAAGTTCTTATCTAAGTAGGATCTACAACGGTGGAGATACTATCAATACAGTAGAATCTGGAGGATGTTTCTACTACGACTTCGTATTCGAAGCTTGCAAGGATTGCTACTACATAGTACTTGGTACTTGGAGAGCTTACATACCTTCTACAACTTCTCCGATAACATTCTACGAGATCCCTGTATACGCCTGGGATATTAATAAGAGCTACACGATATTAAAGTCGCCTTATGATACTCTAATATATCTCAGAAAGATATCGGACAACCCTCCGACAAGCTATCCAGTGCTAAGCACATCAAATTGGTTTAATCCTCCATCAATATTAAATCATCCGAATCCATGGGATATGAGTCTGAAGTTTTCCGTGAATATATCATATCCCTGGAATATAAGTACTAGATTTATTCTGGGAGGGGGAAGGACTAATGTTACGTATATTTATAATGGTAGTATTGTTGTAACGGCTGATGTTTACTGGATATATCCTTCTGGTGGGTCTATTGATTTCACTACGAAAAACTATGGATCTTATAACACCACATATAGCTTCCTTGTTGCTGTATATGATAACTATAACTGGAATGTAACTCTATCATATCGGGTGGTTGTAGACACTTACAGAGCTGAGGGGCTTTATTATGATAGAATTGTGACTAATACTAGATCAGTGTATTATCAAGGCTATTATATTACGCTAGGAGATATGGCTGGTGTTAAGTATCTTAATCCTAATGTAATCTCTATTACTAATATCACAGGATCTGTTAATTTCACGTTCTACTCTGAAGGATATGCGGGTAGTGGCGTTCTTGAAGGTAGATGGGATAATATAGTTCGATTAACAATATATATAGATCCTTCTGTTATATCTCTTTCAAATACCACTATATACCGCCCTGATGCTTCAGGGTATATAACGGCTAGCAATGGTTATAGAATCAAGGAGATTATAACTAGAATTAGCTTTAGCAATCCAGAGATTTTCAATCAAGTATCAGGTGCATCAGATCTTCTATCAGGATCTTTTAGAAACACTGATTATAACGGGGGAACCAAAGATTCAGATCTTTTCTCGGAATATATTCTTATGATACTATCTCTTAATTTGAAAGCACTCTACAACCAAAAACCACGTCTACTAACAACTGCTTCGAATCTCATAGTAATTTATACCAGCCGATATCACTCCTCTAGCTCTCTACCATGAGTAGTAAATGCATCATCTCTTTATTGGAAATATCTCGAGGTATATAATGATGCTGAGAATCAGAAGATTTGAGAGATCATATTCACTCTTCTTTCTCCTCCTCAGAGCATTTTCCAGTTATATTCACAGCTCTCATATTCTCGCTAATAATGCTCACGTTGATACATCCATTGAATTCTAGTATGAGAAGATATTTTAGAAATTCTTTGAATGATAGATCTGGAATCTCTCTTCTAACACTCTCGTAAAGCTCTTTATCTCTGCTAGCTCCTCCTGCTTCTCTCAGCTCTTCTAATATAATTCTTAAAACACTAGATCTGTTATACCTGCTCAAACTCTCTTCTCACTCCCTAAGAATACATGGTCGTTGAAATAGTCTTCCTAGGAAGCTTCTGCTTCGCTTTCAAGCCCCAGTTCTCGTAGAACCTGATCATATCTTCAGTTATTGAAGGTCTGATCTTTTCTAGAGCCTTCAGGAAATGTCTCAGCTCAACCCTCGTAGCATTTATATCTTCTCTCAAAGAAGTGAGACCGGCTTCTCTTACTAGAGCTGATATATCAGCACCTGTATAGCCTTCGGTCATTCTAGCTAGATACTCAAGATCAACATCTTCTGCTAGAGGCATCTTCCTAGTGTGAACTTTGAATATCTCTATTCTAGACTTAAGATCTGGTGGTGGGACGTATATAAGCTTGTCAAATCTTCCTGGTCTAAACAACGCTGGATCTATAAGATCCGGTCTATTAGTAGCTCCTATTATAAATACATTCTTCATACTATCAATACCATCTATTTCAGCTAGTAGCTGACTCACAATACTCTCCATAACATGAGTACCTTCACTGAACATCCCTCTTATAGGAAATAAAGCATCGATCTCATCGAAGAATATTATTGCAGGAGAGTAAAGCCTAGCCTTTCTAAAGATCTCTCTAATAGCTCTCTCGCTCTCACCAACCCACTTGCTAAGAAGTTCAGGGCCTTTAACCCATATCATATGAGCGCCACTCTCATTAGCTATAGCTTTGCCTAGAAGTGTTTTCCCCACTCCTGGTGGTCCGTAGAGTAGGATACCTTTGGGAGGTTCTATACCAAGTCTCTTATAGATCTGTGGAGATTTAATAGCCCATTCAATTGATTCTCTAAGTTCCTGCTTTACATCTTCTAATCCTCCTATATCGCTCCATCTAACATCTGGAATCTCTATATAGACCTCTCTAAGACCGCTAGGTATGATTTCTTTATAAGCTTCTAAGAAGTCTGCCATTGAAACCTTTATCTCATCTAGGATCTCTGGATTTATATTATCTCGATCTAGATCATCTATATTTATGGTTCTTCTTATAGTTCTGAGAGCAGCTTCTTTAACAAGTGCTGCTATATCAGCACCAGTATATCCGTGAGTCATCTCAGCAAGCTTCTCAAGATCAACGTCAGAGTCTAGGGGTACATTTCTCGTGTGTATTCTAAGGATCTCGAGTCTTCCACTTTTATCAGGTAGAGGAATTTCTATCTCTCTATCAAATCTTCCAGGTCTTCTGAGAGCAGGATCCACGGCATGGATCCTGTTAGTAGCTCCTATAACAATTACATCACCTCTACCCTGGAGACCGTCCATGAGGGTTAGTAGCTGAGCTACAACTCTTCTCTCAACCTCACCGATAACCTCATCTCTCTTAGGAGCTATAGCATCTATCTCATCAATGAATATTATAGCTGGAGCATTCTTCCTAGCCTCTTCAAATATCTCTCTCAATCTCTGCTCAGATTCTCCATAGAATTTACTCATTATCTCAGGACCGTTTATCGCTATGAAGTAAGCACCACTCTCATTAGCCAGAGCCTTAGCTAGAAGTGTTTTCCCCACTCCTGGTGGTCCGTAGAGTAGGATACCTTTAGGAGGTTCTATACCAAGTCTTCTGAAGATCTCGGGGTATTTAAGAGGTAGTTCTACAAGCTCTCTTACTTTCATAATAATATTCTTCATACCACCTATATCATTATATGTGACCTTGGTAATTCTAGATGTCAGAACAGGTTTCTCAAGAATCTTAAGCTGTGTATCAGATGAGATGTAGACAACACCGGTAGGTCTTGTCTGAACAACTACAAATGCTACTGACTGACCTAGAATAGGTATGTATATTAGATCTCCTTCAACAACAGGATGTTTATCTAGTCTTTTCTTAACAAAATTTATGAAGGATTGATCTACAGATGTTATAGCTGTGTTAGACTGTGAAGGAGCTATCTTAACAATCTTAGCAGGCTGAGCATAAGCTTTTCTAATTATAACTCTCTCGCCTATAGATACATCAGCATTCCTCCTCACTATAGAATCCATCCTAATAATATTAGGATTATCCTCGCCATAGCTAGGCCATACAATTCCAGCAGTCTTTTTTCTACCTTCTATCTCTACAATGTCTCCAGGTTCTAGACCTAGCTCTCTTAATACTGATATATCAATTTTAACCTTCCCCCCAACAACATCTCTATGCTTCAGCTCATCAACTATTAGTATGACCTCTTTCTTCACACCTCTAGATCTCTCACCTTCGCCGGGAGAGCTCTGGGGATTTTCAAAAGGTTCAGGATTACTGCTCAATTCCCTGACCCGCCTATGAATTATTTTATCTAAGAAAGTAGATAAAGTATTGCAGGCTGTTACATTGACCTTTTTAAATCATGAGTGTTGATCTAGAAAACTCTTGATATATACTCGATCTCTACTTCATTAACTCCTTCTACTCCTCTTAGAACACTCTCTAATTCTTCAGTACCTCCTTCGGTCGCTTCTGGAAATACTACGAAGAGTCTGAGAATCTTATAACCATAAGCCAGATCCTCGGATTCGTGTCTGAGAATTCTATACCTCTCAGGAAGAACAGATCTTATCTTTTTCATGATCTCTGAGAAGTCTTGGATAACATCTACCGGATAAATTTTCACAACAGCTATGACATCAGCCATGGAAAACACCTTCTAAGGACCCTCGAAACCACATACAGGGCATCTATATGATATAGCGGCATTTCTACACTTCTTACATCTCCAGATCGTGTATTTACCACAATTAGGACATGTAAAACTCACAGCCTTCTCGTAGGGAGGTATGATTCTTTTACACGATGAACATATTGGTGGTGATATCTCGTCTACTAGAGCCGGTCTCGGGAGTCTTGTAGATAGAGTTGCCACTACTATGACACCTGACACTATTATGGTAAATCCTCTTATAAGCTTGTAGAAATAGTGGAGAGAGGTTTAGCATTCTCGAAATATTTCTTTATATTTCATTTTATAATCAGAGTATTCGGGATTAAGCTGTGGAGGATGTGAAGACATCGAGAGAGTATTTTTTCAGAGAGAGAGTAGAAGTATTTAGACCTGATAAGATTAGCAGCTTAAGAGATCTTCTTCAGAGTATGGCTAAGACAGCTTACCAGGGTAGGAAGCTTGGAGAGATTTTTGAGATTATTAGAAGAATGCTGGAAGACAGGGATCTGATTATATACATGGGTTTAGCAGGTTCTATGGCTACAGCAGGTATGTGGGGTATAATCTCATGGTTTATAGAGAAAGGCTATATAGATGTTCTCGTGTCCACAGGAGCTAACGTGTCCGAGGATATATATGCAGGACTTGGCTTTCCATATGGAAGAGGTTCTCCTTGCACTGATGATGAGCTTCTATTGAAGAATAAGATCGATAGGTTCTATGATGTGTATGCTGATGAGTATATGTATAGAGAGATGGAGAGACTTATAAAAGAGTTTATAATAGATCTTCCAAAAGATCATGTGTATTCATCTGCAGAATTCATGTATCTACTAGGTGCGAGATTAGAAAGACTTGGAGTAGATTCTATAGCTAGAACTTCTTTTAGAAGAAAAACACCTGTATTCGTACCTGCTATAGTAGATTCAGGTTATGGAATAGCATATATACTAGCTTTAAAAGAGAAGGGTTCTAGAATTATAATAGATCAATTCAAAGACTTCGAACAACTCGTAGCAATATCAGAGAGAGCTGGAGATAGTGGTGTCATATATATAGGCGGCGGTGTTCCCAAAGATCTGATACAATTAATTGCAGTAGCCAGAGCCTTAATAGAGGAGATGAGAAGCGGTAGAGAAAGTGTGAGACCTCATAAGTATGCTGTTCAGATTACAACAGATCTACCTCAGTGGGGTGGTTTGAGTGGGGCAACTCTTGAAGAGGCTGTAAGCTGGGGTAAGGTGAGGGTTTCTGATTCAGCTGGTGTTAATGTTGATGCTACAATTGCTCTTCCAATACTCGCAGTAGGTTTGAAGGAGATTAATATACAAAGAGAGAAGAAAGATCTATCTTTTGTGTTTCAAAGCGTAGAGAAATATGTTGAAAAGATCTGATCTTTCTCGGAGGAGAAATATTTTTAATTGTAATATTAGATGGGATCAGGAGTATAAATACAGTTATGTAAAAGGTCCTATAATATCAAGAGATCATGTTGAACTTATATATCAAGCTTTTTTAAAAGGCTTAAGATCTATAGAGATCTCTCTGGATCTAGGGCTTTCAAAAAGTTTAATAGAGATTAGAGGAGAGAATATTTCCATAGAAGGTTTCGAGCTCTCCATAGGTTTTCTACGAGAATATGTTGAAGAAGGTTTTCTATATAAACTGATCGGAGGGAGAATTCAAAGAATAGATCTATATGATAATGGAAGGTATTACAAGCTCAAGCCCGTAGGAATAGATAAAGCTCCTACGATAGAGATAAATGGTATTCAGATGCATAGAACTGTAGGCGTGGATCCTTGGAAAGATTCTCTTTTAAAAGTACTTTCACTAGGAAGATTAAAAGGTCTTAGAGTTCTAGATATATGTACTGGATTAGGATATACAGCTATAAATATTCTGAGAAGAGGATCTGGAGAAGTTATATCTATAGAAGCTGACAAGAATGTTCTTAACATAGCTAGTATGAATCCATGGTCTCAGGATTTGGAAAAGGTTAAAATACTATTGGGAGATGCTGTAGAGGTTGTATCGAGAATCGATGACGAGTGTTTTCACGCTATTCTCCATGATCCTCCGAGAATTAATATTGCTGGAGAGCTTTATAGCGAGAGTTTCTATAAGGAGCTTTACAGGATCCTATCTAGAGGAGGAAGATTATTCCACTACACCGGAGAACCTGGAAGGCATAGCAATATAAGTATTTTGAAGGGTATTAAGAGAAGATTAGAGAAGGCTGGTTTTACAGAGGTTAGATGGGTTGATAAGGCCAAAGGCTTTCTATCGATCAAGCCATAAGCCTACATATAGTATCTGGGTGTGTATCTTGTCTCAGGTTTTTCGATCTCAGATCTTATCTTCTTCTCAAGTACTTCAATAGTCTCAGCATGTTTGAGAAGTTCTGAGACATCTATCTCCATATTGAGAATCTTAGCGATCTTTGATACAGCAATTGCAGAAGCTCTAGGATCAGGTCTGTTCCTCTCGGCATATGGGAGTATAGCTATTGCTGGAAGACCTATTATCTCACTGTACATTAGAAGTGTTGCTAGAGGACCTACTATCATAAGACCTCTATCCATCTGAGGTTCTTCCAGAACTCTCTTTGAATAGCTATTACCAATCCATCTAAGCTGATCTTCGGGAGATTTTCTTACTTCAGAATCTAATCCTCCTACTAGAATCATCTCTGAGAAATTATTTTTATAAGCCCATTTAACCACTGTTTCTGCGAAAGCATCCTTATCAACAGGAGGTGGTACTGCCTGGTTGACTAGTACAAATAGTTTCCCCTCTTGATCTGAATATATCTCATGAGGAAAGCTAAATCTGATCTCAGGTTCAATAGATATTGTATCAGGCATGAATCTCGTTATAATGAATCCAATCCTCTTCAATCTAAGAGTTTCTACGATATATTTAGTTGTTATATATCCTGTAGCTCCAAATCCTGGAAATCCTGTGATTAGTATCGGATTCTTACTCGATGATAATGCATCCTTGTATATATAGATCCTCACATTTCTACTTTCTCTAAATACTTCCAACATCCCTCCCTATTAAATACTGCAACACCCCTTATATAGTGGAGCATTTCATCAGGTGATAGAAGAAGTCTTCCTATAGCTAGTAATCTATCACTTTCATCTACCACCAGTGCTATATCCCAGGGTCTGAGCTCTCGATCTACTTCTAGAACATGTCTAGCAAACACACTACCTCCGAGACTGATCTCTCTGGAGATCTCATTGATCACTATCACTCGAAGTTGGGGTGATGCTACATGATTTTTAATTCTAAGTCCTCCAACGCATGTTGGGATAATCCTGTGATCTGATGCTCTCACTGTTAGAACCAGACCTTCTGAATCTTCAACTCCTCTAATTCTTCCGGTAGTCTTTGACACTAGTAGATAACTCTCATCATTTATAAGGATCTCTCCCACTCCTGGTTTAAACTGGTAGTCTGCAAGAGCTCTCAGTATTCTAATACTCTCTCTAGAAGCTTTAATCCTGATCATGATATCTACACATGTTGTATGCCAATCTCTTTTTGAGAAGATCTCATAAACTGATCTGTTTCAGCTATTCTACTAGGTCTCTTCATAACTTTTTCAACAGCTTTGAGAAAATCATCATATACTATATAATCTCTCCCAGCTCTAATAGCCATATACCCAGCCTCAGTACATATAGCTTTAATATCAGCTCCCGAAGCTCCTTCTGTTAGATCTGCAAGCTTCTCTAGATCTACATCACCTCTTATATTAAGCTTTCTCATATGAACCTTGAAGATCTCTATCCTACCTCTCTTATCAGGTAGAGGTATGTAGAGTATTCTATCAAATCTCCCAGGTCTTAGAAGAGCTGGATCTAATACATCGATTCTATTAGTTGTAGCGATAATCTTAACCCTATCAAGAGGATTAAACCCGTCTATCTCTGCTAACAACTGAGTTAAAGTTCTATGAATCTCTCTCTCCCCACTCGTTCCAATATCAAGTCTTTTAGCTGCTATAGCATCTATCTCATCTATTAGAACTATTGATGGAGCTTTCCTCCTAGCTAGAGAGAATATTTCTCTCACAATTCTAGCACCTTCACCAATATATTTCTGTGCGAGTTCTGAAGCTACTAGTCTTATAAAAGTAGCATTAGTCTCACCAGCAACAGCTCTGGCTAGAAGTGTTTTTCCCACTCCTGGTGGTCCGTATAGTAGGATACCTTTAGGAGGTTCTATACCAAGTCTTCTGAAGATCTCTGGATCTCTGAGAGGTAGTTCTACAACTTCTCTTAATTCTCGGATCTGCTCTTCTAAACCTCCTATATCACTATACCTTGTGGAAGGTCTTTCCTCTATCTCCATAGCTCTCACCATAGGATCCTCTCTGAATCCTAGAACTTCAACAATTTCAGAACCTCTATTATTAAGAAGAACCGAGACCATAGGCTTGAGCATGTTTCTATCGATTCTCTTACTAATCTCTACAACGAGTGTAGGTCCTGTAGAACTTCTCACAAGAGCTCTACCATCTGGAAGCATTTCAAGAAAAATAGCTTCTACTAATGGTGGTTGCAGAAGTTTCTCAAGCTCGCTTCTACAATGCTCCAACTCTTCTCTAAGTCTGAGATACTCTCTCTTGATATTTTTCAGCTCACTCTCTAGATAAGATATGTAAGACCCCAGATCTCTGTCTATGATCTCTTCAATACCTTCATCATTCTCGCCGGACACCTATAATCCCAATCATAGAACTATGTATATAAACGATTAAAAATATTACAATCAGAAACTTCGTAGCCTTCTTAAACTAGAAGGGATGACACTTTCTGAAGTGAAAGATCTTGATTCTAATTAGAAGAAGATCTAGTTGTAATAAAACCAGTATTATTCAAAAGGATCTTTTAAAAGATCGTACGTTTAAAATAAATTCGAGATAGCTTAAATATATATGAAACGTGAAGATCAATGAGTGCAGAGAAAGAAGCTGGGATAAGTAGAACAGAGACTAGTTCGAGAAGGAAGAAGAAGTATTATAGAAAGTTAACTAAAATACAATATATACTCTTAAGAGAAGCATTGTCAAATCCAAGATTTGAACTCGTAAAAGAGGTAATGCCAGCTCTAGGTCTTGAGAACACACCATATAGTTCTCTAGTTAGAATCGCAAGAGATATAGCGTTTAGGAAAGATCTGCTAGGTCTAGCGTTTAGCCCTTATAGAGCTGATCTAGAGAGATATGTTGTAGCTTTTAAACTTAAAGGAGAATTTGAGAGAAGTAGCGCGATTGATGTTGCGAGATTTCTGCCTTATAATTACTGGATTAAGAGTATAACAATAAGCACAATGCCTATGGGAGATACGAGAGTGTACTATCTAATACCAAGAGGCGAGAATATGAATACCATAGTTGAGAAGCTACGCAAGTCAGAGATAATAGATGATAAGGAATCTATATTTGTTCATAAAATGGATCTCTCATACTATCAAGTTCCAGATCTAGCTAAATACTGTCCAGATCACAGAAAATGTCCTCTCAGCATTGAAGAAACATTTAAGATAATAGATAAAGAAGGTTTGAAAGAACCTGACACGAGCGAGTTAGAAGATCTAGATCCAAGACCACCACCAGATGTAATAGATGTAGTTCTAATGTCTCTTCTAGAAGTTAAGTATACATTCTCACCCCGATGGCTTAGCAGAGGAGGACCTCTTATGATAGGAGTTGAAAAAGCTAGATATCACTTCTTAAAGCACATAAGAAATAAATATCTTCTAGGAGCATATCTCAGAAGACCTCTAAATCCTAGAGCTGAGCTAATGTACACCTTCATAATAAGAGGAGGAGAAACACTTAAACTAGGATACACACTCTCAAGAACACCATATGCAAATGTTCTATGCGATCCTCTGAATGTATGTGTTATAACTTTCTGGATAAGATCCGAGGATATATCTAAAGTAGATCAGTTAATAAGCAGGTATAACGTTAGAATCGTTAGACAAGATCAAAGAGTAATCCTACCTGAAGAAGCTGAAGGTAAGACCTTAAGATCTCTTAGAGTAGGATTTCCAATTCATTGTTATTCTATTAAAGGCAGGAGATGGTATACACTTAAAGAATCCGAGAAAAATGTCACGAAAAACATACGTAGATTAAAGAAGAAATTCAAAAAAGCTCAATGGACCGAGTTTCTAGTTCCACAATACCTCTCATAGCATTATGATAGCAGATGTCTATGTCAGCCTTCAGTCCATGGACTAGTATCTTTAAAGCCTGTAGGCTGTACACTTATATTTGATACCACAGCAAATAGTGTGAGAGCTAGCGGTACTGTTTTTACTGCTACTCCTGCTATCTTTAAAGCTTTCATTTTTCTTGTGTTCTTCATATCTATCACGGTTACATCTTTCTACTACTCACTATGATACACATCACTCTCTCTTGATTATATTCTGATCTGCTTCTATGCTTTGATCTCTTATGTTTTCCGGCTTACCTCGTGTTCTATTATCTTTTCTTCGGTTTGAGAGCGGTTTTTTCCAGTCCTATCTTATAGTTTCTTTGATTAGCTTTCCCTCTTCTCCTATTAGTACTAGTATTATTCCTAGTATTGTTAGTGGATTTGTATCTCTTGTGAGAGTTCTGCTATGGATTTTCTTTCCTAGTATCTGTTCTTCTTTTGTTAATGCTTGTTCTCCTGATGGTATTACTACTAGTATGCTTCTTTTATTAAGTAGTTCTAGGCTTTCTTCTATGGGTTTTGATTCTTCTGTTTTCTGGAATATTACTATTTCATCTGGTTTGTATATTTCGATTACATCTTTAATATCTGGGAGAACGATCATAGGTATATTGTTTTTATACGCGATTCTCCACGCTTCTGGAACTCCTGATTGTGCTGCAAGACCTGTTGGTCTTGTTATGACTGGTGTTATAGATTCTCTATGTATGAATGATGATACGACTTTTATGAATTCTACCACGAGATAAGGACTTGCAGGAGCGTGGAGATCTATGATGAATCTTCTCTCGTTTAGGTTCATTACAAGCTCTACCATTATAATTCTCATAGTTCTTATATATTACAATTCTCTAGATCTCTATATACTAATCGCTTCGAATATGATACTGGTATTACCATGCTTATTATGCATATGATGATCCCGGGTCTTCTAGTTAAAATCCTCCTATGCTAATATCATCTATAGAATAGTCATCTGATAAGACTTGTGGTGGCTGTAGTGGATTTAGAGAAGAGAGGTAGGATGTCAAAGAGTGGAGGTGATCTACTAAAGTATATTAGAAAGAGTAATACTTCTAATACTGATACCGAGGTCAGAGATCGACAGGTTGTCGGTGGCGAAGGAGTTATTCAGAGTATTACAGAGGATCAGAGTATTCTGAGTGGTAATAGTAATTCTAGCGATAGTAGTAAGAATATGGCTGCTAATGTAAATATAATTACTATCGACAGGGTGAACACAGACCCTCCTCTACAACTAGAAGAAGTTTCATACGCTGAAGATGCATATGTTCTCGAGGTATCATATGATGGAGCTAGTGGTAGAGCTGTCGTTTATCTATATGATGAGAATAGTGGTAAGCTGAAGATCTATAGAGATAGATCTGGTCATAAACCTTATTTCTATGTTGATCTAGATCCTACGAGAGTTAGAGAGATTCTTAAAGAAGATGTTAGAGGGGTTGTAGATATCTATAGAGTGAGTAAAATGAATCTTCTAAAAGGAAAGATCGAGAGTAAAACAAAGATAGTTGTATCAGATCCTTTGATTGTTAGAAAGATTAGAGATAAGTTTCAGAATTATTGGGAGGCGAATATAAAATATCATCATAACTACATATATGATGAAGGTATCATACCAGGGCTTAGACATAAGATTTTAAATGGAAAGATAGAACCTGTTTACTCAGTTGATTTAAAGAAAATAGAAGAAGAAGTTAATAAAGTATTCTCCGAAGAACCTGAGGAGATTAGAAGAGAAGCTATCTCATGGTATATACTCTTCGAGGAAAAACCTCCTAAGATTAGGAGAGCTGCCATAGATATAGAGGTATTCACCCCGGTGAGAACTAGAGTTCCTAATCCTAAGACTGCTGAGTATCCTATTGTAAGTATTGCTATTAGCGATAGTGATGGTAGGAATATTGTTTTTGTTCTAATGAGAGAAGGTATAGGATCTCTAGATGAGATTAGAGATCTAGGTGAGAATGCTGAGATTCGTGTGTATAAGAATGAGAAGGATCTGATTCTGGATTTCTTTAGCATAGCAAGTACTTATCCGGTGATAATAACGTTCAATGGTGAAGCATTCGATCTACCTTATCTCTACGAGAGAGCTCTTAGACTTGGTATTGATAGAAATGTGATACCTATAGTATTCAAGGAGACACATGCCACATTTAGGACAGCTCTCCATGTAGACCTCTACAAATTCTTTAGAAATAAATCTATACAGAACTACGCTCTAGAAGGTAAGTATAAGGAGTTCACATTAGATGCTGTAGCTACAGCGATCCTAGGTGTGGGTAAGATCTCTCATGAGGAGGGTGTTGGTAGAATGAGTATTGGGAAGCTGGTGAGATACAATCTCAGAGATGCTCAGCTAACACTACAACTAACCTTATACCAGGACGAGCTTATATGGAAGCTGATAATACTTCTCATGAGAATATCAAAACTAGGTTTGGAAGATGTGACGAGAACACAGGTATCTACATGGATTAAGAATCTATTCTATTGGGAGCATAGAAGGAAGAACTATTTCATCCCCAGCGAGAGAGAAATTAGAGAGAGTAAATCTAAGAAAACAACAGAAGCTGTGATAAAAGGTAAGAAATATGCTGGAGCAATAGTTATAGAACCTCCTCAAGGTGTTTTCTTCAAGGTTGCAGTTCTAGATTTCGCCTCTCTATACCCGAGTATAATTAAGAGATGGAATCTAAGCTATGAAACAATAGATCCAGAGCCTGGAAGATGTAGAAATGTGAGAGATATATTCGATGAAAGAGATCTTAAGATACATGAGGTGTGCATGGATAGACCAGGGATCACAGCATTTATAATAGGACTTCTTAGAGACTTTAGAGTTAGAATTTTTAAGAAGAAGAGTAAAAGCAAGGATCTGGATCCTTCTACGAAGAGCTGGTACGATGTTGTTCAAAGAGCTTTAAAAGTATATGTAAATGCTGCATATGGTGTGTTTGGTCATGAGAATTTCCCACTATTCGCGGTTCCAGTAGCTGAGAGTGTCACGGCTCTAGGAAGGATGATCATTACCAGAACTATGGAGAAGGCTAGAGAGCTAGGACTCTTAGTATTATATGGAGATACAGACTCGCTATTCCTATGGGATCCAGAGCCTGAGAAACTTAACCAGCTTCGAGAATGGGTTCTCAAATCTTTCGGATTAGATCTTGAGATCGATAAAGAGTTTAGATTTGTAGCATTCTCTCTCAAGAAGAATTACTTCGGAGTGACAACTCAGGGTTCTATAGAGATTAAAGGCTTGGTTGGTAAGAAGAAGAACACCCCTAAATTTGCTAGAGAAGCTTTTGGAGAGATTCTTAAGAAGATAAGCTCTGTAGAGAAGCCTGAAGAGATAATCAAGGTGAGAGAGTGGATTAAAGACATGGTTCATGATATATATATGAAGCTTAAGCACTATGAATATACTCTAGAGGATATGTCTTTTACAATGATGCTGAGCAAGGATGTTAGAGAGTATACCAAGACAACACCACAACATGTTAAAGCAGCTCTAATGCTACTGAGAGAAGGTATAAAAATATCAGCAGGAGATAATATTATTTTTGTGAAAGTAAGAGGTAGAGAAGGGGTTAAACCTATACAGCTTGCAAAGATCTCTGAAATAGATCTGGATAAATATATTGAGATACTGAGAACAACACTAGAACAGATCATGCTTCCTCTAAGTATAGACTGGGATGAGATATCAGGATCTATTCTGAAGCTTCATAGATTTATAGAAAGTTAGGATCTCTAGAAATTAAATGCTAGATCAAAAAATGAGAAGAATCTATTTCTTAAATTCCTCAATAACCATCATAGTCGTAGTAGATCTTATCTTTGGTATTCTTCTCACATGTTTTACAACAATTTCTCTAAGCTCATCTTGTGTCTGAGCTTCTATAACTGCTACAATATCATATACTCCATATACAAGGTATGTTTCTTTTATGTTAGGAATCTCTCTAAGCTTGCTTAAAACCTCTTCTTCACTTCCAATTTCTATATTTATCAGGACAAGAGCTTTCTGGGGCATAAAGCTATCCCAAAAATATATTTTTATTAAGGTATTAATAGTTTTATTGATTTTAGAGGAGTAGGATTTGAAGAAAGAAAGTAGGATCTTACATATATACGGATCATCTAGTGATAATTTGAGGAATGTGTATATATTTACAGTATTCAGAGGTTCTACAGGAATCGAGTACATGGATATAATAGAAGAAGAGAGACTTGATAAAGCGCTTGAGATGTTCTCTAGAAAAGATGTATTCAAAGAGATCAAATATTATTTCATTAGCGAGAAACTTTCATCATATGAAAAACTAGAGAAGCTTAGAGAAATACTGGGTAGAAGTGGATTGCGTGAGATATCTAGAGAAGAGCTTCTGAAGATGAAGATATTTGAAGAGGATTTTGAGAAGGTTTTAGATAAGATCCTTCTATTCTGTGAGAGGAAATCTTATATAGCTGGGTAGGATAATATAGTGAGGCTTCATAATGACGTCAGAGCAGAGTTTTCATCCTAGGATTCGTATTGAAAAGAGAAATGAGAAAGAGCTTATATTCTATCTCGAGGAAAGAGATCTTCATTCACTACCTAATATGATATCTAAACTAGCTCTTCAAAAACCTCATGTAGTTTACGCTGCATACACCATAGATCATCCTCTCATATCTTTTCCTAGAATATCTATAGTAACAGACGGTGAGAGAGATCCTGTGGAAGTTCTCATAGAAGTACTTAGAGAAGCGAAAGAATATGCTGTAAAGCTTAAGAAAGTCTTTGGAGAGATTCTTACTGAGTAAAAATCATATGCTGAATAGATCTATAGATAAGAAGAAACTTGAGAAAATACTTGAAGAAGTACCTGGATTCAGGAAGCCTAGTAAGAGATTTGAACAGTATATAACTCCCTCAAGAATTGTATCAGAGATCATAATCCAAGCTCTTCTAAGAGGAGATCTAGAAGGTGTCATAGCAGATCTAGGGTGTGGAACCGGTAGAATAAGTCTCGCAGCAGGATTAGCTGGTGGTAGCAGGATTCTCTGTATAGA